>JAEOUK010000359.1 GCA_016839385.1 Promethearchaeota archaeon | reverse complement strand
TTACATTCAATAAAGACCCTTGAAGTTCCCAATCACTAGTTTTATTTGTGAATGGTTCGAAACAATAAGTAATATCAACTGTTTCGTTAAATTGAACTCCAACATTAATTATATACAAACTTGTATTGTATGGTGGATCTTCTTCAGCGGCAAGATAATCAATTCGAACCACTTTACCTGGTGCGCATGCCATAACAGGAGTTAAATTATTGAAGAAAAAATCACCTGCATAGTATTGTCGTTCATTTTCTTCATTACAAGGGTGATTAGGATGAGTTTCACAATGAAATGCGAGATCATCAACATCGGTTTTATTCACAAAAATCACTCCCATATAATTCATATGACTATCATCATATCTTCCCTCGGGATCAAATCTACTCCCAATAGTATCCATCAACACTTTTATGACTGTAATTCCCCCTAATACCAGAATTATTGAGCAAATCCCAAGAATGATTATTTTAGTCCGTTTTTTCATCTGTTTTTTTTTCATACGACACACCAGTTTATGAATCATATTCTATTAAGGAAATATATCTGTTTTTCGTTGGAAATCTGTCATTTAGGATTATGGGATTTACTAACTATAGTTAAATAAACACAAGATTTTACCTTGGTATGTCAGGAAATAAGACCAAACCGACCAAAAAAAAAGTCGAAGATTTCCTCAACTCAGTCGAAAATCCACAAAAACGAGCTGATAGCTTTAAGATCCTTGAAATTATGGGGGAAATTACAGGAGAAAAGCCAGTTATGTGGGGAGATAGCATCGTAGGATTTGGAGACTATCATTACAAGTATAAATCTGGGAGGGAAGGTGATTGGTTTAGAATAGGATTCTCCCCTCGAAAACAAAATCTAACTCTTTATTTAATGATCGGATTACACGATAATCTGAAAAAAGAACTGGAGAACCTTGGAAAACATAAAACGGGAAAAGGTTGTCTTTATATCAATAAACTTGCAGATATTAATGTTGATGTTCTAAAAACTCTAATACGAAAATCAGACGAAGGTATTAAAAACTATAGATTTTAATTCTTATATTTTAGAGATCTAGTCCTCGGGATTCTAAAGATAAGCTTAAATTCCTTGATAAATCTAATAAATGGAGTATAACTGGAACCAAAATTGGTTTTAGATGAAAAATATTGACTTTATATCCTCGAGCTTTCTGATGTTGCACAACTACGTGAATTTGGGCACTAATTGTTGGGATAAAAGTCAAAACAATTACAACTACAAACATCATTCTTTTTGGCATCTTAGATTTTGAAATAGCGATAAATAATTCATTTCGAGGAGTGATATGGTTGAAAATTAAAATGGAAATTAGCAATAGTCCAATTATTGAAGTAATTTCTCCGAGATATATCAGGGCATTTAACCAATTGAAGTCTACAAAATAGAGAAGTAAGTAAATTGGTATGAAGTTGAAAACTAGAAATTTTAGAATAGGAAGAGATTTTGATAAGTCCATTTGAAGTAATACCGCCAGGAATAATTCTACAAGGAACATAGACCAAAGATAATATTGAGGTAAAGGCAAGAACGCTAGAACATTAACTCCGATTAATAATAGTATTTTGAAATAAACCCAAAATACTCTCCAGAACAATTGGGTTGGTTTTCTACCCAAAATTATATCCTCCATGTCCATGTTGTACCGAATTCGAGTAAATCACTCTTTTTTTTGCGAATTAGTTTTCCATCCACAAAATGCAATAAACTTCCGCAGATATTCCCAATTAACCATGGATCGTTACTTGCGATAAGAATAGTCATGTTCCATTCATCATGGAGCAGTTTAAGCCATTTTAATAGATCGTTTTTATTTGATGGATCTAGATGGACACTTGGTTCATCCAAGATTAACACTTTTGGGTGCATAGCGATTATCGATGCAAGCACTACGCGTTGTTTCTGACCCATGGATAAATTCATTGGGGATTTATGAACAATTTCTTGGAGGTCTAGCGCTTGAATTGCATCTTCTGCGAATTCGGGATCTAAATTCAAATTATTCAATCCAAACTGAATTTCTTCTTTCACACTGTTTGCAAATAGTTGTGTATTAATATCTTGATAGACCATTCCGATTTGGTTAGCTAGTTTAGCAATTCTTGTTTTTCGAGTATTTAGACTGCATACAGAAATATCTCCTTTTAGATTCCCTTTAAGTGCATGTGGGATAATTCCTTTCAATATATAACATAGGGTAGTTTTTCCAGAACCCGATGGACCCACAATTCCAATTATATCTCCTGGAAAAATTGAGAAGTTTACATCTTGAAATACCCAATTTTCGTCAGAAAATGCGAATGACAGATTTTTAACTTCAATGTTAGGATCCATTTTCATATATCCAAAAAATCATTTGTATGCAGTAAATTTATCATATATTGCAGTTTTTTTAATTGTTTGGGCTATGGGATAAGTCACAATAGTCACAATTAGACATTGAATTGCAGATAAAGAACCACAAATAAGTACAAACAAGAAAAAATCCCCATTGATCTTTGTAATTGGAATGGACATAATTTTCGTTAATTCAATAAATTGATTTACTAAATTGCTCATTCCTGTAATGTAGGGGAATCCAAACAATTGCCAGATGAGAAAGGTCCCTAGCCACCAACAAATTGCACCTATGATTCCACCTATTGTAATTTTTAGCCATTTTGGTTGTTTTATGATATAGCTTAAATCGAGAAGTATTCCCACCAATAATCCTGAAAGTATTTTATAAATCCCTGGAGTAGCTCCATAAAATGTTGTGGGGATTGCAATTGCACTGAATATTATCATGTAAATAGTAATTGATCCGATTTTGTCAACTAGATGTTTGGTGAGGGAGATGAAAATGAAATTCACTGGAACCATGATCAAGATTCCTGCAATAATGTGTCCCAATAGTAAAATTAGAACGGGACTGAAAAGGAGATCGAATCCAACATTTAGTGCTGCCATGAATGAGATGAAAATCAATTCAGGTAAAGAAAATATATGTGTATATCTTATTTTATTTGTTTTATCGACTTCCATATGATACCCTCACATATTGAAAGAATGTATTTAGTTCACAATAAAAAAATTTAGATTAATTTGGATTTAAATGAATGAAAATTAAAACCATAGAAATATATTCTATAATCGGCGTTGATAAGTTTCAAATATCCGTGTCATTGTTTTGCGATGGATAAAAATCCATCCAATATCTAATATAACCATAACTATACAAGCGATTATATATCCTGTTTGCTTTTCTGGATAGTTCAGAGCTAGTGTTATAAGAATTACAAGTATAATTGCCAAAGTAATATGTACAACTATATTGACCCCTACCATTTCCTTTGCTAAATCTTGACCCCCACTCCCCATTTGATTGTAATGCGCTTTGCAAAGATTGTACCTACCACAGCTTCTACATAATCTCACACCACACACAGAACAAATTCGTCTATCATCACCAAGAAGTACACCACATTCTGAACATCGAAATATAGAAGTCATCCATTTCACCCGAGTTAGTCTGTAATCTTCTTCAATTTATACTTTAATAAATTGAGCTCATAAATTTATTTCACAAGGGGGTTTTCTTCAAAATATTAAATTCTTTATCCACTAATTAGGAACTAATGAAACGGGTGGTTTCTCTTGATGTTCTTAGAGGGATTGCAATTTTTGTGGTAATAATATCACATGTATTCATATATGTTGTCGATTACAGTGTGTTAGATCCTAGTACAGGCTCAATTGTCCTTCTTATTCTTATCTCACCTTTGATTTTTTTGGGAAAATGGAAGGGATTTTTTTTGATGATATCAGCAGCAACTCAAATCTATTCGATGCATAAAGGATTTGAAAAAGGAACTGAGTCAATTATCGTGTTTCTTAAGCAAATTATGAATGCCTTATTACTATTAGGGGTAGCTTTTTTTTTTAAGATATTTTTACTTCCTCACGCTGCACGTTATAACTATATTTTTCATGGAGTCTGGGATCCCGCTTCAAGAATCCAAGAATTACAGTTTTCGGATACGTTGGAATCAATTGCATTAAGTAGAATCATTATTGCTATTTTTTATTTCATCATGACTCGATTTAACGGATTGAATAAACCCTATCGAAATATGATTATTTTTGGTGCATTAACGCTGCTCATTATTATTCTAAGGCCTTACGTTGTGTTATGGGTGGAAAATGGAACAGGATTGACTCCAATGACTATACAATCAGTAACTGCGGAAAGTAGGGGAGAAAGATTATATTTAATATTTTTAGCAAATTTGGTTGGACATCAAGAACCTCTATTTCCCTTCCTTTCTTCCGCGCTTTTCGGTGCGATTTACGGTATAATCTTCAGTCAGAATTCGTTACCTAAGAAGAAATTTTTATGGACAGGATACATAATTTCAACAAGCCTCGTTGTTGTTGGACTAGTTCTCCTTCCTTTTACAGAGGACATAATGGAGGATATTTGGACGCATCTACATGCAACTTGGATGATATTTGTAAATTTAGGAGTTCAATCCATGTGCTTTTTAATTATGATGCAATTGATTGAATTACATCCCAATAATTCAAAAACAGTTAAAAGACTTCTATTTTTCCGGAGATTTGGCATGCTTTCAATGTCTATCTTCTGTATGGAATTACTAGATTTAATTCCCCGTTGGATTTTATCTCAAATTTTTCAAATCGATCTTGTAACGGGAACGACAGGAAATTTATGGATTTTACTTCTATTAGTAATAGTTACATTAGGATTTTGGTATGGTATTATACGGTTGTGGGAATTAATACGGTTCCATGGAAGTTTAGAGGTAATTCTGAAATACAATAACGCATTAATTTTTTGGAAAAAACCAAATTTTAGAGATCCACTTGAATCTCAGTCAATACTCTATGATGTAGAAGCAATATCTTTACTGCAGGATACGGCTGTTCTGAATTGAATGGATATATAAATACTGTGGGTTCTATATGGGAATAACAATATTGTTAAATAGTTAAAGCAAGATCTATCGTCCATGGCTAAACGTCTACTTTCTATGGATATTCTTAGAGGTTGGGCTATTCTACTCATGGTTATTTTTCATGTATTTTTAAACATAAGTCACTTAGTCACTACACCAATAGGTTCAATGTCAACTGTAGAGTTAATTTTACTGGCATTTATTGGAATTTTCATACACTGGCAAACATTTTTTATGCTTATCAGTGCAATCGTTCACTGGTTTACCATGAGTAAAATGCTAAAGAATGGACAATCTTTAGGGAGCATTTTATTAAAGCAATTAATCTTCGGATTTGCTTTGTATGTATTCGGATTCTTACGAGAACCATTCTTGAGTCCTTGGGGAATGACAGGTCAATGGTTTATGAGCGGCGGAATATTTGGAGGGGGAACTTGGAATTGGGCTCTTTGGGATTTTATATATCGTGCAGAAACTTTGAGCAATATTGGATTTTCCGTCATGATAACCGCAGTTTTATTTGTCCTTTTATCGTTAATAAACAAGACAAAACTACAGGAAAAATTCCAAAGTCTAATAAAAATTATAATTCTGGCAGCAATTGCAGCATTCTTCATATTCTTTGCAGATTTTATGCATAATTGGGCAGCGACAATATCCGGATTCCCAAATTATGAAAGCATGATTTTAACTGATGCGTACATTCATACTAATTTGGATGTCAATAATGGATATTATATTAGATGGTTGGTAAATAGCCTTGCTGCTAGGGAATTTCCATTATTTCCGAATTATAGTCTTTTCTTGGTGGGATGCATTATTGGAGTTCTATTAAGTCAAACTAATCCTTCAAGGAAAATTCTAATGTATACTGGAATAGGTGGTGCAGTAATTACCCTAGGAGGAGCGGCTTATTGGTTATTCGTTGATGGATTCCTTTCTACATTGGATGTTACATTCCATATACATCCAATAGGTTTCATTCTATTGAGTATCGGATTACAAATGGTAATCGTGACTATTGCGTTGCGTATCTACGAATTCAGTCCGCGAATGATTGATGATAGAATTAAAAACCGAGTTGTTAAACTCTCAAGGTGGATAAGAAGATGGGGACTTTTTGCTTTAACCATTTTTGTATTTAACATCATTGAGATCATTCCT
>JAEOUK010000068.1 GCA_016839385.1 Promethearchaeota archaeon | reverse complement strand
TAGGTTGAAGTCTAAATGAATTATGATAAACGACGAGAAATTCTTCAACAAAGTTTGAATAAAATCCTTTCCAGTCAATTGTCTTTATCGAAAGAGGAATTTGTAATCTTAAAGAAAGTGGGAGAATGGGCAATTAAAATGATGAATACAACTGATCTTCATGGATTTCCTCATGTATTGAGAGTTCTTCGATTGTGCTTGCAACTATATGAAAACGAAGGTGGAAATTTATTTATCTTAATTCTTTCCACACTCTTTCATGATGTTGGTAGAGATTATACCCCAAAAGAAGGAAGTCACGCAGAAAAATCGGCACAGATGACAAAAGAATTTCTCCATTCAAATCAAATTTATTTGCATGAAGAGACATCTAAACAGATTGCTCAAAGCATTTTAGCTCATAGTTTTTCTGCTGATGGAAATGCAGAATCCATTGAAGGAAAAATTTTATCAGACGCAGACAAAATTGATGCCCTCGGAGCAGTCGGAATTTATCGTGCAGCTTGTTTTCAATATGAGCATGGAACAGGTCTAATGGCTATGTATCGACATTTTTTCGATAAATTGTTACTTCTTCCAACAAAAATGTATACAAAAACAGGTCGAAAAATAGCTAATGAACGAATAAAATTGATGGAATTATACATTTTTGAACTTGAAAAAGAGCTTCACTTAAAATGACGTTCTAAATTGTATTTGCGCAGGAAATCTTTTCTTTGTTTAAAAGTCCGTATAGTTCCTGGTAGTCCTAATAACATCAATAATCCTCCACTTCCACCCAAGATTAAAAAAATGCTCAAAAATAGATCAAATGCAACAAATGCAAAGATCAATCCAGTTATGAAAAAGGAACAACCAAAAATTGACAGTAAAATAGGCCAAATTCTTAGTTTATAATAGTAATTCTCCATAAATGCTGGATCATCATATAATTGGAAAATGATATCATTTGGATCAAACCAAACTGTTTCATCTGGAGATATTGGAATAAATTTCGAATTAATCTTGTTTGTGTCTGGAAAAATATGAGGTTTAAATCCTGTTAATCTAAAAAAATTCGCAACACGCCTCCAATCTTCCAGCTTATAAAATGTACTCTGAGGAGCAACAACATAACTCTTTTTCTTTCCTTCTTTTGGCATGAAATTCGCAGACAGATATGAACTATACTTCATTCGAACCATCAATACTTCCATCTTCAAAATGTCTGGAATGTGATGTATAAGTGTAACATATGATTTGTCCTTCTTGATCTTAACATGAAATAAACTCTGATTATCTAAAATAATGTATCTCCTTTCAGAAAGTCGAAGATACGGGAAGGAAAGGTAATAATCAACTGGGAAGATTTGATCTTCACTCATACTGTGATATCTCCAAAAATGAATAAAAAACTATGTTTAGGGCAAATGATGTTTTTTATGTTAATCTGGATCAAAATCGTTCATTATTTCCATAGCTAGTTTACCCTCTTGAAGATATTTTCCCATTTTTTGAAAATACGGAGTGGTAATTTTAAAAAAGCGTTTATACCCTTCACACAGGTAATTCAGTCCGGGATCTCCGTCTGGAGTTCTAATTATCCGGTTTTTTGGACATCCTCCATGACAAGCGAACCTGACATCACAATTTAGACAGTATTGTGGCAATTTCTTCAGCTTATTGCGTCCAAAAGTGAACTGTTTGCCCGAATTAACCATTTCATCTAACGATTTTTTCTTAATGTTCCCTAAACGATTCTCAGGGTATACAAAATGGTCACAAGAATATAGGTCTCCATTATGTTCTAAAACTAATGCAAAACCGCAAGTGGGTTGGAACACGCATAATCCTCCCTGAACTCCCATCCATGAACCTAAAGTCACATCAAAAAGTTGGACAAATACTTTCCCAACATCTTTCTTTACCCATTCCATGAATATTGCAACAAGAAAATCTCCATATTTTTTCGCGGGAACAGTGCGTTCACTGACAAATTTTCCTTGTGGGAGTTTTATATCCTTTGTATGCTCAACAATTGGAATAAACTGCATGAATTCCGTATGTAATTCATCACGAAAATAACGGTAAATTTCTAGAGCATGATCAACGTTTCCCTTGTGAATTGTTGTTAGAATATTGAACTCTACTTTATGTTTCTGCAGAAATCTTAATCCTTTTATGACTCTATCAAAAGTATCGTTTCCTTCTTTATCATGTCGATAGATATTATGAATATTAGCTGGTCCGTCGATGCTAATTCCAATTAAAAATTCATTATCATGCATAAATTCTGCCCATTCATCATTTAAAAGGATTCCATTAGTCTGAAACGCATTTACAATTTTTTGATTAGATTTTTTATATATTTTTTGGAATTCAACTGCTTTTTTATAAAAATCAATTCCTCTTAGAAGAGGTTCTCCTCCTTGCCATCCAATTGTTACTTCTTCTCCAGATTGAGCAGCAAGATATTCTTTAGTGAATTTCTCCAACACGTTATCTTTCATCTTAAATACAGATTCTGGATAAAACTTACGCTTGCGGAGATAATAGCAATACTCACACTTGAGGTTACATATGGGACCAGTTGGTTTAAGCATGATGTGATAGTTCGGGAACCAGCGTTTTTTTACCATTATTAAACTACTCCAAAGTGGAATCCTTTATCATATTATCGTAATTTTTCCAAATTTGCTTTGATGTATCTCATCTCATATTTGTGATATGGAAATAGGAACTTCGTTTATACGAACTATGACTCATGTTGAATTACATTACTAACGAAAACCTAAGAACTTCTCCTATAACTGTTTTTCTATAAGTTTCTATCCACGTGAAGCTAAATATCATAACACTTACATCAGATCTGCGACGTTAGTCAACTACTGGAAGAGGGAACTCTTTTTACATAATAGAAACACCAACAGGTCAAAAAGTAGTTCATAAAAGTGTTAAAATAATAAAGGTCTATGTGATCAACCTGATATAAGAACTAGGGTTGGAAGATATTGGAGAAAAAAAATAAATCACGATATTTTTTAATTATTTTGATTTTTCATGTAAAATTCAGATTTATTCAATAAATAATGACGAATAGCCGGTTTAAACATCCAAATAAAGAATTTAATTGACCGGAATCGTTTTTTGACAGATTTATAAAAATCACGTAAAGAAAACCGCTGGTATTTTAGTTTTCTCTGGGATTCTTCAGTATCCAAATAACCACAATGAGCACCCTTAGTAGCAAAAGCTTCAGGCGGTAAGAGATTTCTTCCTAAACCTAATATCTCCAATACGTCGTCGAGAAACTCTTTGTAAGATTTTCTACATTTCTCTCCACCACCTATTAAATAGGCTCCATTCAGAATTTCTTCGTTTTCTACTGCATTAGTTAAAGCTAGACCTACATCTCTAGGATGACATGTCTCAAAACTCGTTTTGAGTGGATAATGGAACATAAGTGGATCTAATGTAAACGTTGTTGGTATGATTGCAGCAAGTCGGAATATTGCGTATTTAATCCCGGATTCTTGAATTATTTTTTCCGCTTTAATTTTACTATTTGCGTATACATCTCCAAGATTAGGACTAAACGGGTCAGTTTTTTTAATAAAAGGATTACGAACGCGGTCTCCATATACAGAAATTGAACTAGTAAAGATTAGTTTCGCGTTTGGAGAATACTCTTTCATAACTGAAACAATATTTTCTGTTCCTCCAACATTTACTTGTTCTGTCAATTTCGGCCGAACATCAGCAATTGGAGGAATAATTCCGGCAACGTGAATTACAGCATCTTTTCCTTTTATAGCAGACACTAAATCATCTTTTTTCCTTAAATCTCCCCAGATAATCTTAATTTTTTTTTGATATTTTCGAGCTATAGTTCGATTCCTTCGATTATTTAGATCGAAAGCTGTCACATTATATCCTTTGGTTAGTAATTCTTCTAATGTCGCACTACCAATGTTTCCAAATGCACCTGTGAGTAATATTTTTGTCATTTTCCGTGTTATTCCCAGTATCAATTGATCTTTATTAAAAAATATTGTTAAAAATACATAGTAAGTTGTTATACCTATATAGTGAATCTGATGTATTAATAACTTTCGAAAATAATTTGTAGGAAAAATAGATTAAGTAGCGTGAAAATCGGAATAAAGATGTAGAATTGATGTAAACATCTTTAAACTATTTAAAAAAGGAATGAGAAATTTCTCCAAAACACTCTTTTTATATTACATTAAATCTAAGAATGCATTGAGATTGCTACTAGGGAAAATTGAAACATGTCGAGGAAAAAACCAAATATAATTCTGATCACATCTGATCAACAACATTGGTCAACAATCGGAAAACTCAATCCCGAAATTAAAACACCTAATTTAGACAAACTAGCACAAGAGGGTACTCTGTTTACGAACTGCTACTCGACTGATCCAACGTGTACACCATCTAGGGCATCAATTCTTACAGGGAAATATCCTTCACAACATGGAGCTTGGTCGTTGGGGACAAGATTGCATCCTGAAGAAAATATATTACTTACAAATTTACTGAAGGAAGCTGGATATAAAACTATATTAATCGGTAAAGCCCACTTTGAGCCACTCGCAAAAACAGAAAAATATCCCTCCATAGAAACCACTGAGAATTTGAGTAATTTGGACTTTTGGCGTGAGTTTCATGGACCTTACTATGGTTTTGATCATGTTGAAATGCATCGGGGACATGGGAACACATCAGAAGTAGGAGAACACTATGCTTTATGGTTAGATGAAAAAATTCCTTACTGGCGTGATTATTTTGAAGAACCAGTTGGAAATCTACCTAGACTTTCATTCTTGACGGGTGTAAATTTACCTCAACGGTGGAAATTACCTGAAAAATATCACCATTCGCGATGGATTGAGGAAAAAACCATTGAACAATTAAATCAATTCAAAGAAACGGAAGACAATTTCTTCATGTGGGTATCTTTTTGCGATCCCCATTATCCAAATATTTGTCCAGAACCGTGGTTTTCATTACATGATCCTAAAAAAATATCAGTACCTTATAAAAGAAGAGAAGAACATAGGTCTTCAAATCCAATCCTCAAAATCACTCAGAATAGGTTCATGAAATCTATAGTAAGGATTGTTTCATGGTTCCAATATCTAATATGGAAACAGAAGATGAAAAGAAATATACATAGTGATCGAAAATCATCTGAAAAAGGTTCTAACAGTAATTTTAATATAGAAAAAGTCATTACACGCCTACGGAAAATCCCGGGATTAACAAAACTGTTTCCAATTATCGATTATTATACAGATTTCATTGATAATGAACAAAAAATCCATCCTATTCATGGATTGCATCCACATGTTAATTTAAAGAGAAACCATGCACAATCAATCGCAACGATTTACGGCTCAGTATCCCTACTTGATGATTGCATTGGTAACATCCTATCTAATTTGGAGGAAAATGGTCAAAAAGAAAATACTATAATATTATTTACCAGTGATCATGGTGATCACACTATAGGAAATCACGGATTATTCTTTAAGGGCCCATTTTCTTACGATGATGGGATGAAAGTACCTCTTATTGTCAGAATTCCGAAATCACAAAAAAAAGGAAAAAACTCTAATTCATATGTTTCTTTAATGGATGTAGCCCCGACAGTACTCTCTTACGCGGGTTTAGAAATTCCAAAAGAAATGAATGGTATAAATCAAATTCAAGTCTTTAATGGTACTCAAAAAGAAGCTCGAGACCATATTATTTGTGAATTTCGACAATCTCCCACTAAAACTTTGATGAATACCTTTATTACTGAGCATTTTAAAATTGCATTCTACTACGGAGAAGAATATGGAGAGCTGTTTGATTTAAAGAAAGATCCTAATGAAAATACGAATTTATGGAATGATCACCGCTATGAAAAATTAAAACTTCGTTTGATGTTGAAATTTATCTCAAAACGAAATAGTGAGGATTTTGAAAAATACGAAAAGATCTGGAAAGAATTTTCCATCCAGCAATTATTCCATGTCGTATGGGAATACATGCAACTTTCTTATCGGTCAAATTTAATGCCGAGAATTCATGGTGCATGAAAATAATATTATAGAAAGGTAAAATCTAAAAAAATGACAACTCAAAAACCAAACATTTTGATTTATAATCTAGATGAGATGCGTGCGGATACGCTCCATCATTTAGGCAACCCCGCAGCTGTCACACCTAATTTTGATCAGTTTCTTAAAGATGCAGTATCTTTCCGTAATGCATTTTGTCAAAATCCGGTTTGCGTACCATCACGCTGTAGTTTTTTAACTGGATTGTATCCTCACGTTCGTGGACATCGAACGATGCATCACATGTTACATGAAGATGAGCCTGTGTTATTCAAATATTTAAGGGACCATGGTTATTACGTCTGGTTGAACTTACGAAATGATTTCCTGCCTGCTCAATTTAAGAATTATTACTCAGAAATCGCTGATGAGGTTATGGGAATTAAAATCAGGCACCGAGGAAGAAAATTGAGATGGGGAAACAAACGTTGGGCAAATAGAGTAAAGGAAACTATTTCGAATATTATAAAAAAAGCAGAGAAACCTTCGAAAGATATTCAAAATGATGAATATTATTCGTTTTTAGAAGGGAAAATTGAAGAGAAAAAGAATGGGTTGGATATCTTTAGACTCGATGAAGTATCGGTAAATTTAGCAAAAAAATTCATTCATAAAAGACCAAAGAAAAAACAATTTTGTGTTTTTCTCGGTCTGATAGCACCACATCCTCCTTACGCGATCGAGGAACCTTATTATAGTATGATTGATAGAAAAAAACTTCCTCCTAGAATTCCCTATCCAGAACACGCAGAAAAGAAACCCTCCATGATTCGAGGGTTAAGAGAGCACCAACATCTTCAATCTTGGCCTGAAGAACGATGGGATGAATTACGTGCGGTTTATTTAGGCATGGTGACAAAGGTTGATCACTTGTTTGGAGAGTTGATCCAAACTCTCAAAGACATGGGAGAATATGACAATACAGCGATCTTTGTATTCAGTGACCATGGGGACTTTGCTGGTGATTACGGAATCGCCGAAAAGAACCAAAATACATTCGAAGATTGTCTGGTAAACGTACCACTTATGATCAAACCACCCAAAGGATATGATATAGATCCAGGAATTCGGGATTCTTTAGTAGAATTAATCGATTTTTATGCAACTGTTGAAGAATATGCAGGATTTAAATCAGGACATTCGCATTTCGGTAAGTCCCTTCAACCTATAATTGCGGATTCTTCTATTTCTGATCATCGATATGCAGTCTTCTGTGAAGGAGGGAGATTGAAAAATGAAACTCAATGTATGGAACTTGAATCAGATCTGGAATTGAACCCAAGTAATCAATATTATCCCCGCTTAAAATTACAAAGAAGCAAAGGACCTGAACACACAAAAGCAACGATGATTCGAACGAGTCGATACAAATATGTTAAGCGTTTTTATGAACTTGATGAGTTATATGATTTACAAACTGATCCACAAGAATTGGATAATCGCATTAATGATCCAAGTTTGAAAGAAATACTGCACGATTTACAAAATAAAATGCTAAATCATTATCAAGAAACTTCAGATGTAGTACCAATGACTAGTGATGAACGAATGGGTCGTTTTGATCTCAGAGTTTTTCTTAGAGTCGCATTACAGCTAAGAAAAATGAAGAAAGAACGACTTAGATTATCAAAGAAGGAGACCAGTAATCGAATTTCATAGAAGATCAGGAAATGAACCTTATGGGAGAAAAAAAGCCTAATATCATTTTCATTATGTCCGATGACCATGCAGCTCATGCAATGAGTTGTTACACACAGCGTTGGGAAGGGAGACCCGTTATTAATCAGACTCCAAATATCGATCGAATAGCAACCGAGGGAATAATTCTTGATAACTGCTTTTGTACTAATTCTATTTGCACTCCCAGCCGTGCTGTGATACTTACAGGAAAACATTCCCATATAACGGGTGTAACTACATTACGAACTCCTTTAGACAACACATTACCAAATGTTGCCAAAGAATTACAAAAGAATGGATATCAAACTGCAATGGTCGGGAAATGGCATCTTGGTTTCAAGAAAAAGAATCGACCTTCTGGTTTTGATTATTACAATATCTTACCTGCACAGGGATTTTACTTTAATCCGTTTTTTATCTCAAATGATACGAGGAAGTCTGGAAAATGGAAACGACTTAAGGGGTATGTAACAGACTTAATTACTGATATCTCTTTGGACTGGATAAGGAATCGGGACGCAGATAAACCATTCTTTATTATGGTGCACCATAAAAGTCCTCACAGGCCATGGCAACCAGATGATAAGCATAAAGATATGTACAAAGATGAGAATATTCCGTATCCATAC
>JAEOUK010000358.1 GCA_016839385.1 Promethearchaeota archaeon | reverse complement strand
CCTCCAATTATTGGTCCAATAACAGCACCAACTCGACTTGTCCAAGACAGCATTCCAAATACCTTACCTCTATGTTCTTTTGAAATCCGACTTAAAAAATTTTGAAAAACAAGGCCTCCCCCCATAGCAAACATTATATCAACTAGTAATAATATGGAGAAGGCCCAGCCAGTCTTTAAGTTTATTAAAATGAGCGTAAATATAGCACCTAACGATGCTACAATCGGAATACTCCATTTCACTTGTATTCTGTCACAAAATCTTCCAATTAACGGAGATGCTAATTGTCCAATTATAGGACCAGGAAAGTAGATGAGCATCACATATATATCATCTCCCTTAACAAAATAGGAATTGAAGAAGTCTAGTAATTTGTCTTCTGAGATAATTTCTTTCTTAACAAAAATCTGCAAAAAAGGTTCTGCAATAGTTTGATTCACAGCACTGAGGAACACGGTGAAACCAAAAACCAGAAAGGCTGTAATAAGTGCTTTTCTTATAAATTTTTTTGGGGTTTCCTTGCTTTCAGTATGAATGACTTCTTGAATTGATTTAATTTCAGGATTGGAGACAATCCCATTATTTAAAATATTGTCAATTTGCATTTTTTCATCGACTTTCGCATAAAAAATAATTCCAGCGACAACATTTGAAGCAAAAAACAATATTAACGGAGAATATTGGAGTGCTAATAATCCTGGAAAATACCGACCAACACTGATGAAAATTACCATGCTTATTAGAGCTCCAATAAGGTTTCCAACACCCATCAACCCAGCTCTTCTACCAAATGCATAGGATCTTTTAGTCTTATACGATTTTTCTGCTATCAATGCATCGTAAGGTTGCCAGAACAGAGCCACTGAAAATCCTAACACAAAAGCACCAATGATGAACAATTCCAAACTTTTAATCAGTATTGCGGCATATAATACAAGATAACTCACTCCACGCCCTATAGATCCTATCAAAACAAGTAATTTTTTGGAATATTTATCGGTTAACCATCCTGAAAGAGGGCTACTGATCAATGCACCAAATATTTGAGCAGACCATACCCATCCAAGTTCTGTTCCTCCAACTCCTAATATGGAACTTGTCACTTGTGGCACGATATATCCGAAAAAAAAGAATCCCATTGAGTTTAATAATAAGATTCTGAGCATCACCTTAAAATCGGGGGTGAAGAATTTTTCATCCTCCATTTTTTTCCTGCGATATTTAGCAAACAGATTCATTTAAGCGCGATACTCCGAACTTATGTAACTTAAGTAACAATTGTGGTAACATCCCACTCCTTAAAAATAGATAGATTTTTCCGATTTGAATATTCCTAAAGAATTAATATTGTCATTGAATCAGCTAAGATGATGAAACTCCTCATCTTTGGTGGTAAAGGTGGTGTTGGTAAGAGTTCTATATCTGCAGCTACAGGAGTTAGACTATCAGAAATCATACCCAAAACCCAAAATATATTGATTATTTCATTTGATATTGCTCATAACTTATCTGATCTTTTTGATAAAACAATTGGAAATGAGTTAACACAAATTACTGAGAATTTATGGGCAATAGAACCAGATCCAGACCTATACGCTGAAAAAGTCACTAAACGGTTTGGTACCTTAATGCGAGAACTGATTAATTCTACTCCAATCGTTAGAAAAATGCCAAAATTGGAACAATACATTGAAGAGACTTTTACTACCAAATCAATGACACTCTCCATGAAGAACGCGCTATTTTTCCAACGAATTATTGATGCTGACGATATAATCGAGGAAATGAAAGAAGCGGATTCTGCTATTTCGAATTTTGATTTATTACAGAAAATGAAATTTGATTACATCATTGCTGATTTTCCACCAACAGGAAACATGATTTCTTTATTTGAAGTGCCAAAAAATACCGTTCAAGTCGTTTTGAAATCATCTTTGCAGATATTTGCAGAAATGAAGGATTTCTTTAGAAAAATTAAAACTACTGCTAAGATTCTTAATCCATTTTCATCGGGACCAACGGAAGAACAAAAGAATCGTTCTCGGGAAATTCTCAAAATTATAAATAGTGTTGAAAAACGTGCAGAGCGAATAACTACTCTTATGAAGGAATCAGGCTCTTTACGACTCGTTACAATTCCAGAAAAGCCTAGTTATGAAGAACTAAAACGTGCTCGTGAGTTGACAAAACCTTATATGGATGTGGATGCAGTGCATATCAACCGTATCATACATGAAAAATTCCATCCCTGTGAGATGTGCAATAAATTACGTCAAATTCAAGATAAGTATATCACTGCGATTGAAAGAGACTTTGCAGATGTGAAAATTTGGAAATCTCACATGCTGATTGATGAACCAATTGGATTGGTAGGACTACGCAAATTATCAGAAGAAATATTTGGACCT
>JAEOUK010000067.1 GCA_016839385.1 Promethearchaeota archaeon | reverse complement strand
TGAGGACAGAAAATTTTCTTTGAATCCACAGTTTGACCACAATTATTACATCTTACTGGATCCATTGTGTAATATTGGATTGTTGTAGAAATTGCACCGATTAAGGTTCCACCTACTGGAAACCAGATCCACCACTGGTTTGTTAAAGTCCAGCCAAATGCGAATCTGAAAATTACTAGAAATAGTATACTTACTACAACAAAGCCTGTCCATGAGCCGATCATGGCTTCTTTATTCGGTTTAAGTTCATGTTTTCCCAATTTAAATTTCACCAAAAAAACTGAACATGTTCAAAACGTGTTCGTTCTTACTAGAATCATCGAATCAAAGTATTAAGTATTTTCACAGTGCCAGTTCTTATCCTTTTCATTTGAGAATGGATAAAATTTTTTAGAAGAGGAGTAACAATCTTCATAATCACAATATCAATGCACCAAATATTGATGAATAAGATTACTGTAAGTTAATTGATAATATTGGGAAGTTCGTCTAGTGGCTTGCGCCCGTTTTATCGGCGCCCATACAGGATGATGGGCTCCAGATCGCGTTCCCATACAAATCTGACGAAAGAATGAAGAGAAATCTGGAACAGAAGAAACCCATTGATCGTGAGTTCAATTCTCACACTTCCCACTTTCTTTTTTTTTCTTGACAATTCATGCTTCAAGGAAATACTCATATTATTTTTTCTCGATTTAAATTCCATTTTCACCTTTCTCTCCAACATAAGTGTTTAGAAAACATAAAAAAAATTAAAAAACCTAGCGATTGTTTTAAGAGCGCATTTTGTATGTAGGATCATGAGGATTATCCTCGACCCAAAATAATAAAATCAAAATATAAAAAAAAATGTACAGAAAACTCAAAATCTTCGCACCTCTTGTAATAGGGCTCGTTGTGTTGAGTATCAGTATCATCATTATTGTAAAAATCTACCAAGTTATCACGGGATAAAATTAATGCTCGTAATTTCCCAAAGCGGAGTAATACGTAATTTTATATTTTTCCAAGACCAACATCACTCATGTCCAACCGTGTCCCTAAAAAACAAAAATTACATCTTTTCGATTATGTTATGTTAGGGCTGTTAGTTCTAGGAGTTAGTGGCTTAATTATCTGGGGAATAGTAGAGCTGCTGCAAAACTAAAGAAAAAATGTTTTTTGAGAAATTATTTATGAATTTCGAACCAATGGATAATATCCTGGATCACTTCTAATCGATTAGATTCATGCAATAAATCATGGCGTTTATCCAAATAATATTTGGATTCAACATGTTTCCCTAAACCTTTATATTTCTTTACCAGAGTTTTCACATTTTTACCAAATGAATTAGAAGAATCTTGAGTTCCACACAACACTAATATCGGTAAATCATTAGGAATCATTTCTCGATTTGATTTTTTATGAATTCGTTTAAAACCTCTTGTAATTTCTGTCGCAAAAACTGTAGAAGGAATCCATCCGCAGAATATGTCATCGATATAATTCTTAACTTCTTTGGAATCGGTCGAAATCCAATCATAATCTGTTGCTGCAGGCCTGAATGGTTTATTAAATTTCTCCCATCCAAGTTTTTGGAATATAGGGCTTGGAGCTAAAGGTCCCAACTTTTTGATCTCTCCTTTACCAAGAATCTCTCCAAATAAAAGGATATAAAAAGGTTGCTGGGATTGAGGTGCGCTGAGAACCACTCCATTGAGTTTTGAACCCCATCGAATTATGTAGTCTTGAGCAAACTCAGATCCTAAGCTATGACCAAACAAGAAAAATGGAAGATTAGGATATTCTTCTTGCATCTTAGTAGTTAGGAACTGCAAATCATTCAAGATCAAATTCCACCCATCATTATCAAGGATACCTAACCCAGACGCTGTTCTAGCTGTTTTTCCATGTCCCCGTAGGTCAGGAGCATAAACCACATATCCTTTATTAGTAGCATTTTCAGCTAACTCCTCATATCGTCCTGCATGATCCGCAAGACCGTGAATTACGAGAATTATTGCTTTGGGGGTCGCCTCAGGTGTCCATTTGTATACACTTATTTCTGTGTCATCATGAGTTTTAAAGGTGAAATTTGAAGATTGCATGACCATTAAAGGACTGGGAACTGTATAAAAATTTTGAGATGGAAATTAGAAATTCAAAAATATATGACAAGTAAACCTTTATAATATTGAAATATTGATTGATCTCAATGAGCGCCTTCCTTGAGACTTTAAAACGCGTATGGCATTATCTAAAACGTTCGTGGTTTGTTATCACTATTGTACTTGTGTTAATCTTATTTTTTGTAGGTAAATTGGAAGAGATATCTTCCTTGATGATTACCTCTATTGTAATTCTATCTCTCACAATTGCGGGATTGATTTTACAGATCATTTTAACCATATTGAAATTCAGATCGTTT
>JAEOUK010000357.1 GCA_016839385.1 Promethearchaeota archaeon | reverse complement strand
TATGCATTAATTGCATAGAACCCTGCTTGCATTGATGAAATCAATCCACCTCCTGTAATAGGGTTTACTTGATGAGCTGCGTCCCCAACAAACATAATGCCATTAGCAACCCCTGTGTATAATGGTTTACAAATTGAAACTAAACCCGACCCACCTGAAAGTTTGATGTAGGGTTCTGATCCAATAAAAGGTTTTATTACTTGTTCATTGTAAAGGTCCATTAATTTATGGCGGTATTCATATGATATTCCAAACCCAATGTTTACTTCATATTTATTTCTTGGAAAATACCAAACATATCCACCAGGAGAACGTTCTCTATTCAAATAAATTGAGATAAAATCCAAATCTTTTATTATTGGATTTTTGGTTTGTATTATTTCTCTATAACAGACAATGTAATCTCTGGGAGATATCTTTTTTAATAAGAATGGAAAATCAATTTGTTTGCGAAGTTGGGTATGAAATCCACTAGCATCTATAACGACATCCGCATAAATTTCGGATTCCTCAGTATTTTTACTTTTTATATGCACACCGATGACTTGATCGCCTTCTAGAATGGGTGATAATGCATGGGTTTGAGAGAATAAATTGGCACCCGCATGAACTGCGTCATCCAATAGCCTTTGACCAAAATTTAAACGATCAAGCACATACCCCGCTTGTTTGTCGTCTTTGAGTTTAATATGGAAATTTATATCTGGAGGATATAATTTTGCACCATGAATTGGATTGACAAACTCACCCTCTTTGGGACGATCAATGTTAAGAAATTTAAAGATTGAATTTCCTATTCCATCTCCACAAATTTTATCTCCGATTTTCTCTTTCGACTTACTATCCAACAGACATACATTATAACCATATTCTGCGCCAAAACGTGCAGCAATACTTCCCGCTGCCCCTGCTCCTACAACAATTACATCATATTTTTCCATTCAAACTCAGATATAGCTTTGCTGATGAAGTTTAAAAAATGATACCAATCGATTCAGGAAAAATCAACACGGTCAATCCAAATGTCAACAAACAACCAGTTATAGGTACTGTTAGATCATCAATATTTGATGGACTGAAAATTTCAACAATTGTTGAATTTATTGCCAATAGTAAAGATAAGACTGTAATCCAGCCATAATCCATTTGTTGAAGACTATTTGGAAACCATTTACCGAAAAAGCTAAATCCAAAGAAGCTTAGCAGAAATGCGGTGATAAACATTGTTATACTTCCCTCTATAGTCCGAACCGTCTTAGTGTATTTTAAGTCAATTTCATGCTTACCCCACTTCCTTCCTACCAAAGCTGCGGCTGTATCACCAATCATCATAACCATAATGCTGTTTGCAGGAAAATAAAAATACTGTACTGCATCTTTGAATGAAAATATGAACACAAGAACATTTATAGCTAACGCATAGGAAAAAGGACCACTTAGATAGCCTTTTTCATGCTCATCTTTTTCTGCAATTGCATCAAAAACTGGTTTGCCTATATTTTTAGGTCCTGCGAATCGTGTGAAGATCAAAACTGAAACTGAAATAATTAATGCGAGAAATGGACTAAATTTTAAATATGGAACAATAAATACAGCGAATCCTGCAAATATGTGCACAATTTTTCGTGCAGTATGTGAGCTAATAATACCCATTTTCTTCAATACAATCGAAATACTGATGATGACTAATATATAAAGAAATGCACCTGATAAAAGAATGATATCAAATTGTACGTCTGTTAATGCTACCATTGCTCAATAATTCCAATTTTTCAAGTTATAATTATGATTCTAGAAAATAGCCAGAATATAAGCGATTAATCCAATATATGCTCCTAATTTTAAACATAAACTGGCTCTAGTCTGATTTTCTTTAAGATCCGACCGCGATATAAGGAATATAATAGAAGCCAGCACAAAAACGTTCCCTATTGATAATAAAACTAAAAAGATCAAATTCCATGAATCCATAAAAACTGGGATGGTAAATGTTAACATGGCTGCAGATGAAAAGGCAATTGAACAAATAGCTGCTATTTTAAAACCCTTTGTATTAGCGACTGTTTTCAAACCATATTTCGCATCTCCTTCAATATCTTCCATTCCTTTAACCAATTCTCTGCTAATTAACAAGAACATTGCAGTTGAAAAGAAGAACCATAAATGAAGCGGGATTAGCTTGAAAGGGACAATTAACATGGCTCCATAAGGAATTCCAAATGAAAAAGACACACCTACCATGATATTTCCTATAAAACCAAGCCTTTTTCCTTTCCAGCTGTAAAAAAATCCAATTAGTGCAAATATTAATGCAAAAACAGGAACTAAAACTAAGTTAGGAGTTAAAAAAGTTAAAAAAATTGATATCATGATCCCTAAAGCAGCAAGAATTGCTGAATAGGTAATTGCGCTTTTTATTTGGATTTTTCCACTGGGGATAGGTCTGTCTGGACGGTTTATTTTGTCGATTTCTAAATCAAATACATCATTGATTACATTTGATGCAGCTGCAATCAATATGTAAATTATTGGACCAACACAAACTATTACAATATTTTCCCACTGTTGAAAAAATCCCACCTTTGTATAGGCATTTAAGATTCCAATAATAATTGTGAAGCTGCCAAAAAAGCAATTAAGAGGACGAGTAATTTTTATATAAGCATAGAAATTCCATGAAGAGTTATCTTTGTTGTTCAAGCTTTTTCTTTCCTGCTAGCTTTAAAGCTTTGATGGTTTCTGCTAGGGATTTTCCATGATCTTTTAATAAGGTTTCTTCAAGAATCGTTCCTTGCACAACCAAATCAGCTCCTGCGATCACCTTACTCACAGCAACTTCCTTTGTTCTAATTCCTCCACCAACTATAATTGGGATTGTAAGTGACTTTTTAAGTAATCCAATAATTTTTTCTGGAACGGAATGCTCTGATCCTGATCCTGCCTCAAGATATATCATTTTGAATCCTAAATATTCTGCCGCTAATGCATATCCAAGTGCAAGCTCAGGCTTATCACGTGGAAGTAATTTAACATCTCCTAACCATCCTGCTCCAGAACCGGGTTCTACAATAAGGTAGGCTGTTCCAATGGGTTCCATGTTAAATGATTTCATTGTAAATGATGCTAAAGCCTGCTGACCGGCAATATAATAGTGATTGGTGGAATTGAGAAGACTCATGAACAAAGCTGCATCCGCATATTTGCTCAACCCACTAATACTTCCGGGAAATAATATAATTGGAATCTCAGTGTATTTTTTGATTTCAAGAATTGTTTTATCGATAAAAGAACGATCAAAACAAGTGCTTCCTCCTATAAATATTAAATCTGTTCCAGCAACAGCAGATAGTTTTCCCATTTGTCCTGCTTCTTCAATAGATTGTCTAATAGGGTCGGGATCTATCAAACTTACATGTAAAACTCCCTGTTCTTTTAGTTTTGGTATGATATACTTTGAAAATATACTATTCATCCGTTGATTCGTCCTCTTCATTATTTTCATCAGGTAAGGGCTCTTCATCAATTTCTTCTTCGGAACTTATTTCACTTGCATCTTCAAAGGATTGGTGTTCTTTGGAAATTGAGAAATCTTCCTCTTCAGTAGAAGGGTCATTTTGGACATTTTCTTGGTCATCTTCTATATTCTCCTCAT
>JAEOUK010000356.1 GCA_016839385.1 Promethearchaeota archaeon | reverse complement strand
TTGCATATTGCAGGGCTTTATTCCTGGCCTTACTGAAACTGTTTTCCCAGGGATGAAAATAAACTTTGTCAGTGAAACGTTTGGCTATTTCGACCGTACTATCTGTTGAACCGGTATCAACAATAATAATCTCATCAGCAACATCTTTTATACTTTTTAGACAATTATCTAAATATTTCTCCTCATTTTTAACGATCATACAAACTGAAATGATAGGTCTTTTCTCTATTTTTTCCTTGTTGACTTTTAATTGTTTGGAATCTCTTATTTTTGATGATCTATTTTTCTTTTTTAATTTCCTTCCCATTATTTCTCCTGGCTTAAATTGATACGTCGTTGTTAAAAATAATCCCTCAATTAATATTCGTAAATCTTAAACATAATAAACAACGCTTATTTTTTAATTCTTTCGCCCCTCTGCTAAAATAGGTAGAAAATCTATAGATACTAAAATACATACAATTTCTATGCTCAATACCCACATATATTTGCATCACGAACTGAATATATCAGCATCTTCTTTGACGAAAGCTATAGATAATTAATTTATTTGGTTATAAAGATCATTCATACCCAAGTCTTATTAACGAATGACCAAGTATGTCATTTACAATATTTTGCTCGTTTAAATTAAGATTTCGTTTCCATCGACCCTTTCGAACAGAGTGGTCATTAACATACCACATGGTTTGTATTTGAGCGTGGTAAGAATTCACGGTTGAATCTTGAATTTTGTTCTCAAAAGCCTGCATCTCTTCTGTGTATGGAATATCGAGAAACTGGCAAAGTTGTTGACCAATAATAGATGTGGATTCAAACAAATCCTCGTATTTAACTTGAAGATAAGAAATGTTCGACAAATTTCCAAAAGTAGTAGTTACAACATCACGCCATGCGATTGCACACCTATAAATAAGTGGAAGAGTCGTAATTTGTTGCCACTCCGGTGGCTTTAAATGCCTCCACTGCTTCGAAAGACCAGGGCGTACTGAACATGTATCATCACGACCGTCTCGAACAATATGGATAATTTTGGCTTCAGGAAAGATCTTCTTTACAAAACCGATCCGGAGGGCATTTCGTGGGCATTTTTCTATTAACATTTTTTTGGAGGGATTGTTGGCTAACTGATCTTCAAAAAAAGCTCTAATGTTGTTTTTGACTTCAGGTGTTACATCTTTTGCCTCCATTCGATGAGAGCTATCAGGGTGAGCAGAGCTGATTTCCCAGATATCATGAACTTCCCACAAATAAAGCACATTCATATGTGCAGCAAGAAATTCACCAATTATACCAGTTCCAGATCTTGCACATCCGACAATAAATGCAATATTCATAAATTTATGACTCCACTATATAATATGTATTTAAATAGATACAGAGAATCTGTAATAATCTTTGGCAAATGAGTCGGGTTATAAATGAAGATCAGACAAAATCTTCTCAGCCATCTTGGAAAATGTGAATCTGCAGACTATATCCTGACCTTTCTCAATGTTTTCGATCCGTTCCTTCGGGTGTGAAATATAGTAATTCACTAGTTCTCGTAGGTGTTCTGGATTTTTGTAACGCACCAAAGTATCGCCGAATACGCTATCAATTCCCTCAATATAATCTGAAATGACAAATCCACCACTTGCGTAAGCATCTAATATTCTTGGGTTCAAAAATCCTTCCCTCCTCATATCCTCATGGTGGTCATTTAACACTATTGCTGATGCTGCATATAGCTCTCCTAAATGTTTATTTTCATAATAAAGTCCCCCGTATTGTTCAGGTGTGAGGATTCTATCCCATCCCTCACCCCAAACCTTGAGCTCATGTTTTATGTTGCCCAAGTCTTTAATAATTTTTCTTCCGAAATGGCCTTTGGTATTTCCTACAAAGACGAGATCGTATCGAGGATTAGTCTTGACAGGTTTCTTGGCAGTACCACCTACAAGGAGTTCAGGTTTAAAACCCCATTTTTTAATTTTTTCTAAATATGTTGGAGACTGACAGTAGATTTTTTCGTATTGCTCAAGAATTTCAGAAGATACCAGATCTGGATGGCTATGAATCCAGATTATTTTATATGGTTCCTCAGGAAGATTACTAACAGGAACCCCAAATAAATGAAGTATAATATCAGGATTTTTATCACAAATAGTGTATCCTAATTTTTCAAACTCTTGTTCTAATTCTTTTTTAACCCAATAGTCACCCCATCTTAATTTACGCTCAGCATCTGTTTCAAAATCAGAAAAAGCTATTATTTGAAATCTACAATTCCCTATAGTAGAATTTTTTTTTAATTTTATGCCTGAAGGCGATGATAATTTCCTATATGTATTCTTTTCTTCATGAGTTCTATCAAAAACTTCCAACCCTTCTACAATCTGATGTATAATCACTTGATCACTATCAATTTGCAGTGACTCTTTGTATCTTTTGTATGCATTATTTAGATCGCCAACCTGCATGAGGCAATTCCCCATAGAATTTAAAATATTAGTATCGATATATCCAAATTTAATTCTTCTCTCAAATTGCTCAAGAGCATTAGAAAACTTTCCCATAGCTTCCATGCATTTTGCGAGGTTTTCAATGGCTTCAATATATTCTGAATTAATTTCTAGTGCCTTATGAAAATATAAAGTGGCATTTTCAAAAAAACCTTGGTTGAAAGCTATTACTCCCAAATTGTTCAGAGCCTCGATATGGTTTAGATCGTTTTCTAAAACTTTTTCGAAACACTCTTTGGCTACTTCTAAATTACCAGCTACGTAGTAATCTTCACCTTGTTTTAAAACTTTCTTGGTTTCAAATGATAAATCTCTTGAGGTATTATCCCATTCTTTTAATAAATAATCATACGTTTTCTGGATTTTCTTTGGAAGGATTGGATTTTTCTTTTCAGAACGGTTTAACTTAACATCAATAAATCGCCAGGCATCTTTCATTGAAACCCCCATGTTGTGTTCGAGTATTTTTTGAACCTCTGAAGGGGTTTTTATAAGCAACTCATACCGAACAAATGTGTAAGGTAGTTGATAAGATTGCAGCAGTTCTGTAATACGTAAATTATAGGTGCGCCAAAGCTCTAATCCTTCTTCAATCGGCATCTGATTCCGAGTTTGAAGCGATATAGCAACTGACATCGGATGGCGAACGATAAATAAGACATGAACCTCTTCAAGTGGTAAAATTTTAGCCCACAACGGAAAGGTCAAACAAAGCCGTGGGTCTTTCCATGCCCAAGTTTTGAACTGAGTTCGAAAATAGTCATATACTTGAGGTATCAATTGTAAAACTTGCTTTGGAACTTGCTGGAGATCTTTGATTGTGGGGACATCATTCCATTCCTTTCCAATTGATTTAATTATTTTTTTATTGACTCCTTGAATTCTCAAATCTTCAAAAAATCCTTTCGGATTTTCTGGAAGAGGAGTCATAAAAACCTCACCCAATGAAATACCAGCAGAATGCAACATTCCTGCAAGTGCACTGGTACCACTTCGATGCATTCCAAAAATAATAATCATATTTTAATTCTAATTCCTTAAATTAAGTGACTAAAAATTTTGAAAATTTCTCATTCCATTCCATATACTATTACTTTATATCAGG
>JAEOUK010000355.1 GCA_016839385.1 Promethearchaeota archaeon | reverse complement strand
ATGGAAATTCAGGTTTGGCGATAATTGATATATCGAATCCTTTAAGTCCGGGAACAGCTGTTTATGCTTCTATAGGATATTGCGTAGATGTAGAAATTAACGGAAATTTTGCCTATGTAGGTCAAAGTTCGGTAAGAATTATAGATATATCAGATCCCACAAGCCCAACTCCAGTTTCTTCTGCAAGCACACCAGATTTCAATCATGCTGTAGATATTAGCGGGAATTTTGCATATGTAGCAACTCAAGATTCTGGATTAAGTGTAATTGATATTACAGATCCAACTTCTCCAGGCACTACATACTCAGAAGACACTATCGGTCGTTCACGAGGAATTTGGATTAGTGGAAATACTGCTTATATCGCAGACGGATATGATGGAGGATTAGCAGTAATAGATATAAGTAATCCTAGAGATCCGGGAACTCCTTCTTATACTAATGTTGATACAAGAGCTTATGAAGTTCAAGTACATGGTGACTATGCATTTTTAGCTGTTATCGAACATAGCATCATTGATAGAGGGTTATGCATCGTAAAAGTTCGGGAGAGAATCGACCGTTGGAGTCCAAAATTCACTTCCATTCCTGATGATATTAATGTACCGTTAGGATACAGTGGTCAAAGTTTTTCATGGACCGCTATTGATCAGCATAATGGAACGTATTCTATCGATCTTGCAGGATCGGGGACAATTGTTGGAAGTTCTCAATGGAATAGCGAAATTCCTGTAATATACAATATTCCAAATGGACTCAGCATGGGAACTTATACATACACAATTAATATTACAGATTCTGAGGGATATTGGTCAACTGACACAGTTGTTTTTTCAGTAGGTGCACCTCCAATCCCAACTGTGATTTCACGACCACCTAATGCGACAATTAGTATAGATTATTCCTTCTATTCACTAGAGTGGATCGTGGTGGATGACAATCCGGATAACTTTACGTTGGGTGTTATAGTAGATGAGGGTCCATTAGAGGTTTTAATTGATGAAGCTCCTTGGACGAGTGGTTCTCCCATTATATACGGCTTGCCTTCAGATTTAGGAACTGCATACTACGAATATGTATTACTAGCTTTTGATGATGATTCCAATTACGTGTGGGATATCATAAATATCACAATCGTAGATAATTTAGATCCAATAATAACCTACTATTCTCCAAATAAGACTGTGGAAGCGGGTTATACTGGTTTAACCTATACGTGGACAGCAACGGATCATGACCCGAATATCTATACTATTGATTTGATAGGAACGGGAAATCTGGTTGGACCAACAGCATGGACTAGCGGAACTCCAGTAGTTTTTAATATCCCAAATGGACTCGGCGAGGGATGGCATCAATTTATGATTAATTTCACCGATAACAGCGGAAACTACAAGAACCACTCTATCTGGTTGGTTGTTGGACCAGATGAAACGGATCCTATACTCACTGAGATCCCGAGCGATATTTCTGTTGAAGAAGGATATTCCTCAGTTAGCTTCACTTGGACGGCTACGGATGGAACTGCAGACACGTATATTCTTGAAAGCGGCGGTACCGTGATCGCAGGTCCTAATACTTTCACATCTGGTGTAAGTGTAACTTACCATGTACCAGTAGGACTAGCGCCAGGAGTGTATACCTATACAATTACATTTACTGATGACTATGGAAATTCCATTTCAGATAGTGTAACGCTAACCGTAACTGAAAAACCCAAACCAAAGATTCCGTTAGGAAATTGGTTTATCATATTCATGGGATTAACTGTGTTTGGTTTGGTTGTACATACGATGCGTAAGCTAAAATAAAGGGGAAAATCAATATGAAACAGAAATCGCTTTCATTTTTTGGGATTATAATTTTCTTAATATTCTCAATAGCAATCGGTGCAACGAGGAACATAAACTTTGTATCCGGTTACAATTCAAATTCTGCCATTCCAATTTGCACCTCTGCAACCGATCAACAAGATTCCCGAATAATAAAATCATCAGATGGAAACATCATTATTGCATGGTATGATATGCGAAATGGTAACTTAGATATTTATGCACAAAAGTTAGATCCGCGAGGATTTCCGCTTTGGACTTTAAATGGAGTCCCTGTTTGCACTGCGGACTATGGTCAATTTAATATTTTGTTAGTGAGTGATGGACAGGGTGGAGCAATACTATTTTGGGAAGATTTTCGTTCTGGATCGGGTTCTGACATTTATGCTCAGAGAATTGATTCAGATGGGAATCCAGAATGGGATCTTGATGGTATTGTTATTTGTGATGAATCAGGTAATCAAGGAGGGATAGCAATGTGTCTGGAAGAATACAGCGGTGAAATCATAATAGTATGGCACGATTATCGTTACGGTACTGGAAATGAAGATATTTATGGGCAACGGGTTGCCTTCAACGGTACAACATTGTGGAATGATAATGGAATTGTGATTTGTAATGCCACAGGTCGACAGAGAAATCCCGAAGTTGTGATAGATAACTGGGGTGGTGCTTATGTTGCTTGGATGGATAGAAGATCTGGAACTACTCAAGCAGATTCCGACATCTACATTTCAAGAATTTATAGCACAGGAGAATACCGCTGGGTAGAAAATTGAATTGCAGTATGTGATGCTACGGGTGAACAAACAAGCTTTGCAATGATAAATGGATATATCGATCGCGCACTTATTTCGTGGATGGATAACCGTAGTGGAGATTTTGACGTATATATACAAGAAGTCGATGCCTCTGGCGGTAGAAATTGGGGTACAAATGGTATGCCTATCTCAAGAAAACCTGGATTGCAAGGTGGAGTTCAGATGTGTACAGATGGAAATTATGGGGCAATTTTAGCCTGGTGTGATGAGCGAGATAATCCCGGTACCTCAATTTACGATATTTATACCCAGCATGTAAATGCATCAGGGGATGTGAAATGGGCAGATAATGGAACTTTAGTGTGTAACGCTGATGAAAATCAAGAGGTATTTGATATCACCCACGATGGAGAAAATGGAGCAATCCTCCTTTGGTTGGATCAAAGGAGTCCCAGTGAAACATCCCTATATACCCAGAGAATTCAGCCTAATGGTTCTGGACTATGGGGCAACAACGGAACTGCTATAGATCCGGTTACAAATGTCAACCAATAGTGGGGAGAAGTCGAACTTTTCGAAAATGGTGCTGCTATATTTTCATGGCAGGACGACAGAAATGGAGACCTAGATATTTGGGCACAGCATTATAAAGATGAAACTCCCCCTACTTGTACGTCTCCAGATGATATGAGCCATATTCAAGGTAGTGTCGCATCGATTGCGTGGAATCTTTATGATAATGCAGGGGATGGTGGTCATTATCGAGTTCAAATGGGAATTCCTGAACATATTGGTAGTACAGTAGTTGTTCCTTGGACTGAATGGGAGTACGGAGAAGAAGTATTTGCTCTTATTGATACAAGTACTAATGGTACATTTTGGTACCGTATTGAATTTAATGATACATTTGGAAATATGGGAATCAAGGATACTGTATTTGTTACAATAACTCTAGCTCCTCCTACAGGACCTGAAAATTGGGTATTCTGGTTAATAGGAGCAATTGCAGTCGTAGCTATCGGTACCACCGTAGGAGTTATTATTCTCTTGCGAAAAAGAAAAGAAGTAAAAGATAAACATAAGAACTAAATCATTTTCCTATTTTTTTCCTAATTATAGCAAAAGAATAGAGAAAAAATTTAGTGGGATTTATGTCGAAATCAATGCCAAAAATGTTGTAATAATTCCCATTAGACCATTATTCACTGTATTATTATAGATTTTTCTGTAAAATAGCGGATAAAGTTGATGAAAAAGTTATGTTATCTTCATCATTGGGATTTATAATCGATGAAATTAATCTAACTTCACTGAAAGAATTTAGTTTTCTTGATGTGTAATTTATGAAACCAATTGCTCCATTAATGACAGAACATCGTTTAATTGAAAGGATGATCACCATCCTTAAGCGTGAAGTACAAAATGTTGATAAATTTGATAGATTAAATCCCATTTTGATTCAATATGCAGTAAATTTCATGAGAACTTACGTGGAGCAAACCCATCACGGTAAGGAAGAGGATATACTCTTTCGAGAATTAAAGAAGAAGAAATTGTCGCTTGAACATAGGCGAATTATGAATGAACTTCAAGAGGAACATAAAATCAGTGCGAAAATGACAAAAGAGTTAGTAAAAGCAAATTCAGATTATCTTCGAGGAAAGAGGGACATTTTAAATATCGTATTTGAAAAAATCGCATTTTTCATAGATTTTTATCCCCCTCATATCGAAAAAGAAGATAAATACTTTTTTATTCCTGCCATGAACTATTTTACAGATGAAGAGCAAGCTGTTATGCTGGAAAAAGGACACGAGTTTGATAGAAAGATGATTCATTTGGAATACCAGAATGTTGTTTCAGATTTTGAGAAAGAATATGAAATACCACTTGAAAAACGCGCTGACAGAACTGATTATCTTTAAACTATACATGAAAGGAAAAATCTACCTTTTTTTGTAGAAGTGATATCTGAAGATTGATTTTTATAGCAAAATTCCATATAGAGATGAAAGGAAATTGAATCCCGAAGGAACGATTGATAGTGCATAGTATTGAAACTATGAAAAAATATTCAGAACAAATGAAACAGGCTAAAGAGGATGTTAAAGGTTGTTTGGATATATGGACTGAACTACTAGTTGAAAAGTTTCAAGGGGAAATTGAGTATATGTATGCGAAAGGTTCAGCCACAAAACCTTGGGAAACTTTTATTGATTATGTGCCAATCTTAAGTGATGTTGACATTCACATTAAATTAAAAGAGAACGTAGAATTTCTTTCCGATGAGAGTTCTATATACAGTGCTGTTCAACTCCCAGAAATTTATGAGAATCAATTTACAGATAATTTTCCGAGTCATCTGCACATACCACGTGTTCAGATTGTAAATATAAGTCATTTGTTAGAGTCCGAAGATTTTGTACTCCCGCGAGAACAGGACGTTACCCCATTATTTGGAATTCCTTCCTTTAAAAGGCACCATTCAACCGAGAGTATACGAAAAATTGATTTGCAAGGTTTAAATGAACTGCAGGAATTCCTCTCAACTTTTCCTCCTTCGATGTTAGATAAGACTGGTCTAGAATTGTGGACTATGATTCGAAGGTTGAATTGGAGAATCTCCCCTGCACCTGTTCGTCTTTTAAGTCAATTATATGAAGATCCGCTTTTAGTGTGGGGTTTAAACAGAACTCAAATTGTGGAGGAATTAAACAAACGAAAATTTGATAAAATCGCTGAAAAATATATCAAATTTTATACAATTGGTTGGATTGCATTTGAGGAAGGATTTTTAAAGCCAAAAACGCTTAGGAAATTAATTTTAACAGGATTTAAAGTTCTTCAATTATGTGTTAAGAGAATAAATCAATAAGATGAATTATTTTGTGAAGATATTTTGCTCATTTGTGGAACCCCTATAATCTTAAATTTGCGATCTAGTTTGGAAATGGTGATGGAATGGGTCAAAAGTAGAAGCTTTTAGTAAATATTCAAAAAACTTTCTGATATTTCCGTAAAAATTTCGCACGACCGAATGAGTAAAACAAATTCAAGTTTGATAATATTGGATATCTCTCTCATATATGAAGGAGTGACATTCTCCAACCAGATTTTATCAGAGCTTCTTGAATATTAGACCCCCAAATTTTTGGAAAGCCAATTTAATGAAAGTTTTTTTGAAGATAAACTTTAAATTAATTTCTTAGTTGTTCTCTTCAATAATGAAAATTCATCGAATTTTTTATAACGAATCGGATTTTTCTCGCTATGTGCAAGATCAGATAAGAAATCTTCTACAAAAGCAATTTCCGCGATTAATTACAGATGAGATTGATCAAGTCTTCAACCTTTTCAAAAATCCAATTAGGATTGGATTTAAAACTATGATATTTGTAGCGGAAGATACCCATAATAACATTCTTGGAGTAGCTATCGTATTACATGAATATACATTAAATTGCTTTTATTTAGATTATATCGCTGTACAGCCTGGAAGGGGAGGTTCTGGATTAGGGGGTGCTCTTTATCAAAGAGTTCGCGAAGAAGCACTTTCTTTCAATGTTTTAGGTATTTTTTTTGATGTATATACTGATAATCCTGCGCATTTTTCTGATCCGAAACAATTGAACCAAAATAAAAAGCGTTTGAAGTTCTATGAAGAATTTGGGGTTTTTCCCATTGTCAATGATGCATATAGCGAACCAGTGAATGCTAATTCTTTCCCCTCATTTTTAATGTTCGATGGTTTGGGTAAAAATCCCGCATTATCATCCCAATATATGCAAGTATTTGTTCGTGTGATTTTAGAACAAAGATATGGTGACGTGTGTCCCATTAAATATGTGGAAAAAATTGTCAGATCATTTGAAAAGGAACCAATACTCCTCCGAGAGCCTCAATATTTTAGGAAACGCAAAATTGAAGCTGAACAAAAGATTGTTTTTCAAAATTTAGGTGTTTT
>JAEOUK010000354.1 GCA_016839385.1 Promethearchaeota archaeon | reverse complement strand
TGGACCAATAATTGGAGCAGCAATCATGTTAGCATTTGGATATGATCAGGGAGCGGATGCAGCACTCCAGCTCCCAAGTGTATTCACAGGCATAAAATTTATTTTTGTTCTACTCCCCCATGTACTAGGATTGTTAGCAATTTTAATCATACGAGGATATCCATTAGATAATGAGCAATTAGATAAAATACGAACTAGCTTGGAAAAATTACATGATGAGAAGAAAAAGCGAATTGGAATTAATTCTGAACCCATAAATGAGAATACACCTAGATAAATATGTTTTATACTAAAGAATGGTTTTCATTCTTCTCCTTCTTCTTTTTTACAAGCTGAATTTTACTTGTTACGAGAAACAATCCAAAAAATTCTAGAACCAGTCCAATGTAGAATGAATAATGCGGAATATATTGGAAGAGGAGAATATTTGCTATAGTCGTAATAACTGGTTTAATATAAAAGAGATTGATTCCTTCAGACGCTTCTATCATAGATATTCCTTTATAAAAAAACAAATAAGCTACTCCAGTCGAAAATATCCCAAGAAAGAGAACTCCAACCCAAATTTGCCATGTAAAAGATACAATCCAACGAAAATCTTGTTCAATAAACACAACGGGAATCATTAATAAGGTAGACACAGAAAATGATATACCAGCTAAATCGAAATTGATATTCTTAGTAGGTTTTCCCAATTCTTCTGCTTTGTTCATGCATGCTTTTCCAATTACAATCCCAATTGACCAGAGAATGTCACCTATAAATACGAGAAAATTGCCAAGCTGGTTAGTCTGATCAAAAAAGCCTATTATTTTAAATTCTGTTATAACAATAAAAACTCCTATAAACCCGATAATGATTCCTAATAATTTGCGGAACCGTTTTGACTCCTTAAGAAAAATTATGGATATCGTGCTAATCACAATTGGATTAGAAGAGAAAATTGCTGCAGCAGGAGCAGGATCAGTAAGTGCCAAACCGTACATAAATACAAGAATTCCTCCAAAAATACCAATAAATGACGCAAGTAGATAATATTTTGGATATAGTTTGAGGAATTGGGTAAATCGGGAAAAAGTTCCTGTAATAACTATATACAGTAATATAACGATCGCACTTAATGACATACGAAAAAAATTAGCTAATGCAGGAGGAACAGTGCCAAATTCCTGAATTAATTTATAAGTTATTTCAATAGTTGCCATGAAAAAGATCCCTATAAGAATGAAGAAATATGCTTTAAATCTCGCATTCTTAGGTCTATTTTCCACCGCATCACCAAATTGAGCTTCTTACAATACTATCTTTGCGATTGGGACCTATTGAAATAAAACCAATCGGTACTCCGAGATATTTTTCGATAAATTTAATATATTCTTGCATTTCTTTAGGTAGGTAAGAGAAACCTTTTAGAGCTATTTTACTCCATTCCTCGGGTGGCAAGCTTTTCCAACCTGGCATTTCAATATATTTCGGACTACATTGCTGAATTATTTCACTGTGAATAGGCCATTTATCTAATTCTTCCCCGTTATGTAGATATTTTACACATAGTTTTAATTTTGGGATCCCTCCTAAAACATCCAAAAGGGTGATCCCCAGAATATCGTAACGATTCAACATACATGTGTACTTTATATTAACTAGATCTATCCACCCCACTCGCCTTGGTCTACCTGTGGTAGTACCATACTCATGACCTTTTTCCCGAATTAAATTGCCTGTTTCATCTTTTAATTCCGTTGGTAATGGACCTCCACCTACTCTACTAGTATATGCCTTAATGATTCCAACGATTTTATCTATAAGTTTTGGACTGATACCGGTACCAGCTGGAATTCCTCCTGCCCAAGTAGTAGATGATGTTCCATAAGGATACATCCCGTGGTCAAGGCCAAGCAAAGCGCCTTGAGCACCTTCAAATAAAATTAATTGCCCATTATCTATTGCTTCGTTTAAATAGTATGCAGTATCCTTCATATAGGGTTTAAATTTTTTCCCAAACTCTACATATTGATCGAAAATTTCACTTTCATCGAAATTCCAGGTTCCACCGAGGGCTAGGATAGTGGCTTTCTTGATTTCAATGAATTTATCCCATTTTGATTGAAAATATTCGGGATAAACTAGATCAAAGACACGGATCCCATATCGCGCAGCTTTATCTGAGTAACTTGGTCCAATACCACGCTTAGTTGTACCTGCTGCATGATAATCTTTATGTTTCTCTTGCAATTCATCAATATAGTTGTGGAAAGGAAAGATGATGTGAGCTGTACTGCTTACGATTAATTCGGGTTCATATCCTTCAGATTCAATATTGTTTAATTCTTCGAACAACACAGCTGGATCTATTACGACACCATTGGATATTACAACTATTTTATTCTGTAAAACTCCTGAAGGTAATAAATGAAAACTGTGTTTTACACCATTTATGACAACTGTGTGACCAGCATTGTTTCCACCTTGGAAACGTACAACAATGTCTGCTGTCTTAGAGAGAAAATCCACTAATTTCCCCTTACCTTCGTCACCCCAAGATGACCCAATTACAGCTACAGTTTGAGTTGGTTTCATAAAATTACCATGAAATTTGTCGGTTTTTGAAAGATTAGAGGTTTAAAAAACCCAACATATCTAAACTCCTAGTCTATTTAACTCTTTTTCTAGGTCAAATTCAGTCCACAAATATATATAGAATGAGCAAATCAGAAGAAATGTATACATCACAAAATGATGGATATAACTCTAATTTGATTTTTGCGTAATAATTAATAACTATCAAGTCCATTACAAGTAAAGAATAT
>JAEOUK010000353.1 GCA_016839385.1 Promethearchaeota archaeon | reverse complement strand
TCTCTCATCTAGAGGAATTGCAAAGGAATAATTAAAGCGACGATAGTAATATGGAATTCCTCTAATCACCGATACAAGTATTTTCCTTTCCATCATTATTTGTTCGTATATAGTCATCAATTTTCCAAAGAGTTTCTTTCCACGATGAGTTTCTATTGTCCCTACCAATTCCATCTCACAAATCGGAATTCTATATCCGCCCACATTCCAGAACGATAATAGCATAACCACAAGTGAGATAATTTCTCGAGTCTGTTTTTTCTCTATATAAATCCATAAAGCTGCATCTTTTCTGGTATGATATTTGAACAAATCTTCAACATAGTTTCTAATATTCTCTCCATGAACTGAAATACACATTGTCATTATTCTTTTAAAGTCATCCGAACTTCCAGAACTTATTTTCAGAATGAATTCAGAATTCATCTCCGTTGAAAACCCTTTAGTGAACTTCATAATTGATAACTCTCAGCAATATCAATTAGCTCAGATTTTGAAGATGCAATTTTATTTCTCCCTATTTGGATTTCAGGAATTTTTTCGACTAATTGGTTAAGTTTGAATTCCAGTAATTCCACAATTGGTCTATTTTCTTGTGAATAAGCTGATTTTTTTAATTCAGCGAGTAGGATTTGGAATTTTGGTCTCCATTCAATAATATAATCATCAGTTGCAAGAATTAAATCAAGGAAATACATTGAGAGAGATGGTAAGGTGTAAATTCGAGATGTATTATACTCTTTGGGGAGTGCTATCGCTTTATGTAGTTGTACCGCTTGATTTAGATACCTAGAAATGGTACTTTGGGAGAGATTAGTGTTTTTGATCAATAATTCTTGAGTTACGCATCGCCGTATCCCTAAATGAGCAAAAATTAAGTTGAATGTTGGATCATTATCGCCAGGAAATGCTTCACTTATTAAGTAATTTATAAAATCATGTATGATGGCTTCTAGTTGAGGGGGAAATTGAATGATGTCGTGTCCAATCTCTAGATTAGACACATTTTCTTCAAAAAATTCGTATTTCTGTTTATCATTGATTGCACGACGTTGTGCTTCAAAATAATTTCGATAACTATTTAATCGTAAATGGAGAAATCTGGTCAATTTCGGATATGTATCTTGGTAATTTCTAATTTGATTTTGAAATGATTGAATTTTATTATCCAATCTTTCCAAGATGATCATGATATCGGGAAATTTTATGTATTGAAAAGTCAAGTCTTCAGAATTTATTTTATACAAACTTGAACGAGTATAAGAACTCAATTCGCGTTTTACAATTCCACTGTGAATAAAAGCATTTAAAGTAGTAGAAATGGTGCTTGAAGAAAGATTAGTTAGTGTTTTCAACTCTTTTTGTGTTAAACCTTGATACAGTTGTAAATATGCATAAATCTTAGTCATTGTGGAATTAAGTTCTACAGAATCTCCAATTTTCTGATAAAAATTAACTATTTGCTCTTCAAATGGCTTTAAATCTCCAGAAATGAATTTTTTTGGAGTGATAGGATTTACCATCGAACATTCACCAAGTTAATTTTTTTTACATGTGTTAGTTATAACTCAAAAAAAGAGAAAATTTTTAAAGTTTATTGATATTCTAGATTTCGAAATATTGAATTTACAAAAGTGAAAATTATGTTTCAAAACAAGTATAGAAAAATTAGAACAACAATCCTATCCTTTTGCATTGTTATTCTAATTTCATTGGCTAGTTCTTTCCACACAACTTTTTCAGATGCCCAAGAACCCTCGGAAAGTGAATTTCGAATTTTATTTGTTGTTGATGAAGAATGGGGAGGTTTCGTGACTACTATTATAGATGAGTTTGAGGAGTATGGGTGGGATATAACGACAAGTGCGATAAATAAAACCGTAATAGGAGGTTATTGGTCTAATTATGCCTCAATGGAGGTAGATATCACTTTAGACAATATAAGTAGCATTTACATGTATGACTGTATTTCCATTTTACCAGGAGATGGGCACCCCAATCTTCTCAATAATTCGCAATTTCATGCTATGATCCGAAATGCTTTAGCTAAGGGAGTTTTAATTGCAGCGTGGGATACAGCTGTACGAATACTTGCATGGGCTGATGTAATTCGAAATAAAAATGTAACAGGAACGTATGAATTTGAAGCTGAATATGAAGCTGCAGGTGCTACTTTTTTCTATAACTCACCCTCAATTGTTGATGGTGATATTTTTACTAGTACAAATAACTATCAGCACGTTATACCAGGATGTAATTTACTTCGTGATTCTATAAAAGAGCGTAAACCAGAGCTCTTTGAATTCTCAACTTATCTTGGGGGATCGGGAGAAGAAAAGGGCATTTCGACAATGGTGGGAAATTCTGGAGATGCTGTAGTCGATTCTATGGGAAATATTTACATCATTGGTCAAACTGATTCTGATGATTTCCCAAGACTAAATGCTTATCAGGAATTTCGAAATGGGAGTCTTGATGCAACCATTACAAAATTTTCTCCTAATGGAACTATGATGTTCTCAACTTATTTTGGGGGAAGTGATAATGACTGGGCAAATGATGCCACAATGGATGAAAATGATAACCTAATAGTAGCAATCACGACTGAATCCATAAATTTACCAGTAGTTAATCCATATCAGGCAGTACATCAAGGAGGAACGGGGGATGCGACAGATTGCTACATTGTTAAATTTACTAATGATGGGCAAACTGTGCTCTATTCGACCTATTTTGGAGGAACGGGCAATGATTGGGGGTATGCTTTAGACATTGATTCCGAAGGAAGAATAGCTCTTTCAGGAGCCACCAATTCTTCCGATTTACCTTTGGAAAATCCATATCAAAATACAATTGCCGGAGATTTTGACGCATTCATCACGATCTTTGGACCCGATGGCAATATCCTTAATTTTAGCACCTTCTTAGGAAGCTCTACATTTGATCAAGGATCGGGGTTGGACTTTGATATGAATGGAAATTTGTTTTTATCAGGCATTATAGGTTCATCAACACATGGATTTAATGGAGTATTTCAGCAATATTCTGGGGGTTCCTCAGATGCATTCCTTGCAAAGTTCACATCATCTGGAATTTTAGATTATTTCACCTATTTAGGAGGTTCGTCACTCGACATCGCCCGCGATCTCGTGTTGGACTCAGATGCAAATATCATTATTACAGGTAAAACGGCATCATCAGATTTCCCGCTTAAAAAGGCTGTACAAAAATCTTTTGGTGGAATAGATGATATATTTATCACGAAATTTGATGCATTAGGGCAAACATTGCTGTATTCAACATTTTTTGGGGGAGAAAATTCAGATGAAGGATATGCGATCGCTTGTGATAGTGATAGAAATATAGTTATTACAGGTCAAAGCCAATCAACTGACTTTCTTACTACATATACTACAAGTTCTATTGATGATAGCTCCAATGCTTTTATGTTAAAACTTGATTCTGAAGGAAGAGTGAAATTTTCAGCATTCCTTGAGGGAAATAATACAGAAACCGGTGTTGGAATTGCCTGGCATTCTA
>JAEOUK010000731.1 GCA_016839385.1 Promethearchaeota archaeon | reverse complement strand
CCACAAAAAGAACCATTTGATGTTTGGAAAGAAACTGAAGAAGCGAAAAACCCTCCTAAAAAAGAAGAGCGAAGAGGATTAGCGGACTTAATGTGGACGCAAATGAAACCGATAAATGATAAGAATAGCTTCAAGGAACAGTATGCTGATGCGAAAATGAGTTTCCTATATAATCTGACCGATCAGAATTACGCTGCATTAATTGAGATTGATAAAGGTGAACTGAGAGTCAAATCTATACGGAATGATAAAAAAACACTCAAGGATATTAAGGTTGATGGTATGCTTGCATGCACAGCAGAACTATTTTTCGATTTTTCATCGGGAAAGCTTTCGAAAGGGCAAATATTGCTTAAGATGCTTTCTGGCAAGTTGAAAATCAAAGGAGCGAAAAAAATGCAAGAATTAGCCAAAATAATGGCTTTATAATTCTAAAACTCCTAATTTTTTTCATTAATTTACCGATTATGCATTTCGTATTCTGAAATTAAAAAATCAGGGTCTCCTTTCAGAGAAAATTGAACCGAATGTTTTTGTATTGTATCGTGCAATGTACGTTCAGGTTCTTCCCATTCAAACCATGAAGATAAATCCTTTTCGAGAGTTAATGAATCATCATAAATCATATCCGGCATACCAATTGTAGCCATTTTAATAGCTTTTAAGTTGATTTGATTGTAGGATTTGAATGTTCGAGCAATTTTTGTGGTTTTTGTTAATAACTCTGGTTGAGAACAAATTTCATCTGCCACATTTGCCTGGAGTGCTTGTTTAGGAGTGAATTTTTGGCCAGTCATTAATATCCGACGAGTCCAAGAGATTCCACACACTCGAGACATGATTGCAATGCAACTAGCTCCTGGAAAAATCCCAGTAGTAACTTCTGGCATGCTCCATTCACATGTGTCTACCATTAGTCTGTAGTCAGCTGCAGATGCAAAAACAATCCCCATTCCCATTGCTCTACCATTAATAGCGACTATTGATGGTTTTCCTGAAAAAAGCAGAGTTGCGATATCACCTGCGACTAATCCGAGATTCACTTTTCCCTCTGTCGTGAAATTAGTGACACCACTACCCACATCAATTCCTGTGCAGAAATCTTTGTCCCCTATCCCTGTTAATACGATGATTCGAACATTAGGATTTTTTTGCGCATTTAAAATCTCTTTCCTTAACTCGACTAAAAGAGGAGGATTAAGGGAATTAGCACGTTCTGGTCTATTAAGAGTAAGATAAAGAACTTTATTTTTTAACTCTGGAAGCAATATAGCCATATTTCATCATTATCATATGTCCCATTAAATCTTTTTTTCTATTCAAGAGTATTTTTCCCACTATATTTTTCCGAATGAATTCACGAGAAATCATCTTTAATCCTGAAATTCCATTTCAAAACGAGAGTAAACCATCCCCTTGATTTTTTGAAACTGATTTCGATTTAATTTCAAAAGAAATTAATAATACATCGGTTCAAGTGAGGACTAGGTGAAATTGTATTGAAACCAGAATCAAAAAATAAATTAGTGCTAGAAAGAGTGGAAGAGTTAAACCAGTATCCGAGGGTTTTTGACTGGGTAGACAAGCACGCTAAAGAACGACCAGATGATTTAGCTATAATTGAATACAATACGGGTGAAGAAATCACTTGGAAAGCGTTCGCGACTGCCACAAAAGCATTTGCTGCGAAATTACTTAGTTTGGGTCTTAAGAAAGGCGATATAATTGCAACAAGCTTACCCTTGCTGAAAGAACATGTGTATCTTATGTATGCTTGTTATCGAACAGGCATAATTTTTGCTCCAATTGATTTGCGACTCAAGCCTCCAGAGATAATCCGAGCATTTGATAAAATTAAACCAAAAATGTTCTTATTCCTGGGTAAAACACCGGTTGCGGATTTCAGAGAAATAGTTCGCCCAGTAATGGAAGCTCATAAAGATACCGTAAAATATTGGATCCAATTCCAGAAAGAAGCAGATATGATAATGGAAGGAGCTATAGGGATTACAGAATTTGCTGCAGATATAAAAAAAACCTACATTTTCAAAGGCTTGATTGGAGGTTCAGTGCGTAAAGCTCAGAAAAATGTTGATAAACGAGATCCATGCTTAATAATATTTACGACAGGATCTACTGGATTTCCAAAACCTGCTTTGATAGCTCATGAAAACATCCTCTTACAAAATATTGGGCTTGGAACTGCTTTTGGGATGGAAGAGAACGACCGAATGCTAGTAAATCTTCCAGCATCTCATGTTGGTTGCACTACAGAGCAATTAATGACAACTTTATATGGTGGAGGAGTTGCAGTTATCTTACACATTTTCAAACCTGATGAAAGTTTAGATGCTATTCAGAAATACAAGGTAACCTGTTTTGGACAAATTCCTGCACTTTTTTCAATGGAATGGCGATTACCTAACTATAATGAGTATGATCTCAGCAGTCTTCGATTTGCAATAGCTGCTGGGCAACAAGTGACACGAGCATTTTTAGAAAAGTTATCTACAATGGCACCGCAAATGCCAACGGGACTTGGACTCACTGAGACTGCTGGATTCTGTACGTACACACCGATGGAATATGGTGTAGATGATCTCCTGAAAGGAATCGGCTATGATGCACCAATTTGCCCGATATCAATACGTGAAGTAATGAAACCCGATGGCAGTGCGGGGGATGAAAAACCAAAAGGCGAAATCGGAGAGATCTGTTTTAGTGGACCTCAAATATTCTTGGGTTACCTGGATGATGAAGAAAATACTCGAAAAACCATTTCTACTGATGGATATCTATATACCGGAGATTTAGGATCTTATGATGAAGAGGGACTCCATTTCGCTGGAAGATCGAAACTTCTAATCAAACCTAAAGGCTACAATGTTTATCCTCAAGAAGTTGAAGATTTCATTGGAACTGGTTTGAAAGAGAAAATCTCTGCTGTAGCAGTTGTTGGAGCCCAACACGACATTTTTACAGAAGCTATTGTTTGCTTCGTTGAACAACGCAAAGGACAAACCGTAACAATCGAGGAAATTGATGAATTAGTCAAGGGTATGGCAGCTTATAAGAGACCTTCATGGGTGGAAATCTTAGAACCTGAGGGAATGCCTTTAAATCGTGTAGCTAAAACCGATTATGTTACATTGAAAGCCAGAGCAAAAGAAATTGTTGAGAAATTACGTGCAGAAGGTAAGTGGGATAAACAATAATTATAGTCAATTCTATTTTTTCTTTATTTTTTCTTATGAAGATTTTTTTTATGTTACTCATCTTGGATATAGTTTTCCAGGATCATTTTCTTTCTTTTAAGGGTATCCAAAAAAGAGAAAGGGAGGAGTTTTGATGATAAATGTGGCAAATGGGGAGAAATTAACTTATGAGATCAGTCGTGCTTTAAGCCTTATCAATTAACCTAACACAACAATCAACAAATGGTAAATATTTGCTACTTGACTTTGACTAATATCCCATTTGTGTTTAATTTATTATTATTTTATTTTTCCAGAGTCAACTTAAATAATAATTAAAATTTGATCAAATTATTGAGGTGTCTAAAATTTCAAGTGAAATTGCCTATCATATGATCCCAGAGGATGATTTGTTAAAGAGATTAAAAACATCATATACGGGACTAACCGAAGAAGAAGCTAAACGTCGTTTGGAACAGTATGGACCAAATGAATTAGCTTTAAGAAAGAAGCGTACCAAACTGCAATTGTTTATTTCGCAATTTACAAACAGTATCACCTACATCTTAATTGCTGCTGCCATTATTTCTGCAACTGTAGCAAAATACGTGAATGTAGCTGTTATTTTAGCCGTAGTTTTAATCAATGGAATAATTGGGTTTGTACAGGAAGCTAAAGCTGATGAAGCTCTGAAAGCTTTAAAAAATCTCGCAACCCCAGAAGCAAGTGTAATTCGTAATTGTAACAAAGGAACCGAATGCATCGAATTCCGTATAAAAACGAGAGAAGTTGTACCGGGTGATTTAATATTACTTGAAGCGGGGGATAAGGTTCCAGCTGATTCAAGACTGATTAGTGTTGTAAATCTGGAAGT
>JAEOUK010000352.1 GCA_016839385.1 Promethearchaeota archaeon | reverse complement strand
GAGGCGGAATACTTCCTTCTCACCAACTTGCTTTTTTATGTAGCTAAGTACGCCTAATTCAGCTAAAGCTTTTCCAGCACCGAGGTAGATGAGTCCTTTACCCCCACCACCTTCAAAAACTAAATAACGAACTTTCTTTTTAGAAACTTTCATTTGATACATTTTCTTTGATAATTTTCATTATAAAACCTTAGGAGACCATTTACCTACATTTCAATGGAATTACAATTATACAAATTGTCAATGAAATAACAGATGAATCTGTTTGTCACATAGAAATATAATTAACAACCATGTAGATATCTTGTGAGTAATTCAAACAGAAAACATCCTCTAATTGAAAAGGTATTATCGTTATTGAGAATCGATCCTAAGTATCAAAATATGGGGATGCCTGAGATTGAAGTTCTATACCTTCGTGATGAAGACTTGAGAATTATTCAAGATGAATTTGAGACTTATTTTGAATCTGAAGAACTAGTAACAGCAATACTTTCTTTACTGCAATTGGCAAATGCTCTTGGTGATGAAGGTCATGAAGAAGTAGCAGTAGAACTTATTCGTATCGTAACCTCGGGGCAAAAAGCTTTGGAAAAACTTAGTAAATCAAAAAAATGAGATTGAAGAAATTTTCAATGAAACTCAATACTCTATTTGTAAAATATATCTCGTAAAACTCATGAAGTGATTTCAATGAAAAGGGAATTTGATGCAATAATTGTTGGTGCAGGTAACGGAGGATTAGCCGCAGCTGCACAATTGAGTTCCAATGGATTAAATATCTTATGTTTGGAAAAACACAATATTCCAGGGGGATTTGCATCAAGTTTTGTGAGAGGGCGTTTTGAATTTGAGGCAAGTTTACATTTAATTGCAGAAGTGGGATCACTTGAAAAACCAGCAATATTAAGGAAAATCTTTGAAGAGTTTAACTTAGATATTGAATGGGTAAAGATCCCAGAAGCATTCCATTTAATCATAGAAGATAGTAATATCAATTTTACTATGCCCTTCGGTATAGAGAATGCAATATCTGCTATCGAATCAGTCTATCCTGGTTCAGAAATTTACACTCGACGATATTTAGAATTATCTAAAGAAGTTTCAGAAGCGATTGGATATATTGAATCCAAAGGAGAAAAACTGAATAAAATGTATATTTTGAGAAAATTTCCTAATTTCATCAGAACAGCTTCTTATTCAGTGAAACAAGTGCTAGATGCACTGAGAATTCCTCAATACATCAGAAATTTATTTCATGGATTTTGGGGATACTTAGCAATCCCTATGGATGAATTGAATTGGGGAATTTGGGCAATGATGGTTTACTCTTTATTGCATAGAGGAGCTTATATTCCTAAAAAACGTTCAACTGAAATTAGTTTAGCTTTAGCAAATAGAATTATCCAATCTGGTGGGAAACTTGAATGTAATTCCAAAGTCACCAATATTATTGTGAAGGAGGGAAAAGTTTGGGGAGTGAAAACAATACATGGAGAACTAATCAAATCCAAATGTATCATTTCCAATGCTTCACCAACAATTGTTTATAATTACCTCATTGAACCTCAATCCCAAGTTCCTTCAATTGCCTTCAGAAATGTAAATTCAAGATCAGCTAGTTGTACTGGATTCGTTGTATATATGGGATTAAATAAAAATTTGAACGATTTAGGATTAGAATTCTATTCAAATATGCTTCTAAAATCACCAAGCACATCTATACTGCACAACTCATTCAATCAACTAAGCTTACCAGATATAACAATATCAATGTGCTTGAATAAAGTCATACCAGATGCTAGCCCGGATAATACTTCTATTCTTTCAATTACTACTTTTTTTGATTCAAACGCATGGGAATTATTGAAGCCAGAAAATTACTTTCAAGTTAAAGAAAATGTTTCAAAGCAAATCATATTAAATTTTGAGAAAATGATGAATATACCCCTAACTCCTTATATTGAAGAGGTAGAGGTAAGTACTCCAATAACTTTTTCCAGATATTTTGATAGTTACAAAGGATTAATATATGGGTACGGTTTGAATTCTTGGGATCACACTATTTCGAGAACTATGAGATGGAAAGAAGAAGAGTATATACAAGGATTAAGTTTTGTAGGAGCACATGTGATGAATCAATCTTTTAACTCTTCGTATTTGTCAGGCATTATGAAAGCTAAGATGATCTACAACGATTTATTTGAGAAATAGAAATTTGATTTAATGCTCAAGTTGTGATGATATGCTTTCCCAGTTCATATGCTTCCTTTATTTTCTGTGGAATTTTATTAACTACTAAAGATTCAGAACCAATGTTTTTTTCGGACTTCAAATCTTTTGTACAACAGACTAAATAGTGTATTTTCAGCTTGAAAAATGGCCCAATACGTTCAAAAAATGAAATTGTAGATTCATAATGATGATGATATGTAATAATTACCACTATTTCTTTCCCATGTAATCCTTCCCATGCTAAAGCTTCCATTCTATCAAATGCAACTTTCATAGGTCCAGTCATGTATCCCCAATACATCGGGGTCGCGATTACTACAAGATCCGCTTTCTTAAAATCTCCGTAAATCTGTTGCATATCGTCTTGAATTTTACACAAGTGATTCTCAGATGTTGCACAATAAAGGCAACCCTGACAATACTTAATATTTAATTCATTCAGGTAATAATGAGAGGTTTTATGCACTTCTGGTTTAACATGTTCCCATTTAGATCGAATGCCGGCTAAAAAGTGAGTAACTAATGTATTTGAACTTCCCTCCCTATGAGGACTTCCATGAAGTATCATTATATGCATAAGAATATGTGGGTTAAAGAGATTAAAAAATTATAAGGAACCTCTTAAGATTGAATCCCAAGTTCTTTTTCAATTTCAGATAAACCTTCCCCTTCACGTATCATTTTCCGAAGTTCAGCTACCATTCGGGCAGCTGGTCCGCCATCGACAATATCATGATCCATAGATACTGTTGCTGTTATCACGTCACGGATTTTTATTTCATCCCCTACAACCCATGGTTTCTTTGCTATTCCTCCTACGATAAAAGTTATGCTATGTACCGTAACTGGAATAGCTCCTCCTCCACCTTGGGTAAACATCCCAATAGAAGATAACCCAGCTGTTCCAAAAATTTGTTTTTTTAACCAAGGATTTTTTGTCATTCGTTTCAATATCATTCTTCGAATAAATCCAGGTAGTTTAGTAATCAACGCAGCTTTATTTTGTTTGAGTTTTTTGGTAGAAGTTGCAGCACTGTTAGTTTTTGATTTTTGGGCTTCTCGGATTTCATCAGAAATTTCGACACAATTCTTGGTCTGAGCAGCTCTAAT
>JAEOUK010000351.1 GCA_016839385.1 Promethearchaeota archaeon | reverse complement strand
TCTTCGGTTGTTTGTTTTGTAAGAATAAAAGTTGTACCCCAAAGAATTGTAACCAATACCAGTAAGATTTCCGGAACGAATTTCCAGTTTGTTATGAATTTGGGATTGGTAATCTCTGCCATTGTGCGGATGAATTTAAAAAAGAATTAATAGATTGTGGAAAATGGAAATACATTACGTTCGAATATGAATTTCTTTTTCCTCAAACATTTTTTGGAAAAATCTAGGTTGTGCATAGCCCAAATACATGAAAAAACTAATCAGTATTGCAAATGCCCATCCTGCTAGTCCCCATATAGATACTTCAGTTGGAGATACTAATCCTTCAATAATCCAGAGTAAGTAAGAACCGACTACGGAAACTCCAGAAAGAGACATTAAACGGAATGAAACTCTATCGATACGTTCTTCGGATACTTTTGCCAATTTAGAGGTGTTAATGAATAAGAAAATTCCTAAATATAATGATGCAATGAAATGAATTGCAAAACCTCCTAGGAATAAAACATCATATAAGGGCATTAATCCTAACACTTCCTGTGTCCAATACGGTCTCATTATTTTTCCAAGGAATACCATTATTCCTGCAGGGAAATCAAAAATACCAAATATAAATTTACTTCGTTTGGCTCTTCGAGGATTCTTACCAAAAACTTCCAATCCAAAGGCAAAAAAGAAGAACGATGCAAGCGTGCTAAATACTACTGCCGCACCATATCCAGCAGAGAATTTATATCCTAGGACCACTTCTTGTTCGGTTATTTGGTCAAGCCCTAATATATCCACCAATTGAATTACAGCACATGCATAGAATACACTAGTACGCAAGATATATTTTATTACCTTGCTATTGTCGGTTTTACGACGTTTATTGAAATGTCCGATATTTAACGCCCAAAGCAATATGAACACGGCTTCCAAAATAATAAGGGCGATTTCCATGTTAGTTAGATCGAGAAAATCGAGTATAGGAATAATTTCTGCCATAATGATCACAGAGATTTTAATATGTACATTTAGTACTGGAACTTTAAATAGCTACTTTTTTGATAGATATGAGATAAAAAACAAAAAAATATCATCAAGATAACACGTGACGTTTAAAATGTGATGAAACTAAGTAACACGAGAAAAAATGGAGACAGCAGTTGACCCAAATGTAAATTTATTAGCTGAAAATATAGTCCTCTTACCATTTAATCGCGCTGTGTCAAAATACAACATCGAAGAGCCTGTTGATCTTGATATCGTCACATTAAATAGAAAAGTGATAGATTACAAAATAAGTCGGCTGATCCGAACCACGAATATAGATCAAACTGCACGATTCCTCCCCATTATCGCGGACGCTGGTTGCGGAAAAACTCATTACTATTGGGTTCTCAAATCCCGCGAGAATGCTGAAGAAACAAAAATTGCATATAAAACTGTGTATGTGAGCAGTCCTGCAGTTCCTTATAGGCTATTTCATCACATATACACATGTCTTGTAGAAGAAATTGCTGATGAAGGGTTTTTTATGCAAATTATGGATATTCTTCTTGAGGAATTGAAGATTAATATCAACGAAGCTCAATATAGCGATAATCCTTCGTATCTGATCGCAAAAATCCTTCCAACTTTTCCAGGTATATTTGCAGACTGCATTAAAGCGTTAGTATATTTGAAATTATATGGAATTCAAAATCATAGAGGAGCATTAGCATTAAGATGGCTACTCGGAGAAGGGCTAACTGAAGAAGAACAAAAACAATTACAAGTGCATTCAATACTTGAACAGGATGATGTATGTTTAGCAATGATCAAAATCATCTGTGATTTGAGTGCAAAAGTGTTAGTGTTTTACTTTGATGAAATGGAATCCCCATTACGATCATTCGGACCAGAAGCACAGCAAAAATTCTTCGAATACATAAAACGCCTATATAATGAGTCTCGAAACTCAATTATTGTGTCTGCATGCTTAAAATCCGTATGGGAAGAAGTATTGAAAACTGCAGATAGACCAACTCTGCAACGTATGGAACCCGAGCTCCATTTAGATAAATTCACTTTTGAAGATTTGAAGGTGTTTTATATTCGTGGTATGAGTCATTTCTGGACATCTTTAGGCAAATTGACTCCAAAAGACATTTATTTTCCATTATCTGAGCCATTACTACGAGAAATCTATGATATTACTGAAGGAAATCAGAGAGAATGTATTAAACAAATTAATTTGTCCATTGAGTTGCAATTGGATGAATACTACAGCACTCTGCAAAAGACTCGACCAGGATATAATTATCGCTATCCCCCTCCAAAAATGACTTCTGACAAAACTTATATTATTAATCGTGAAACCAATCAACTCGAACTTATAGATCTTCCACATGATTCCGCATTTGAAGAGGAACTAGAACCATCTCCAGGAAATGTATTCAAAGCATTCTTTGACTATTTCACATCCAAACTAACTGAGAAAAAGACGAAATATAATTTCATTATTGATTTTAGTTATAAACAAAATGAAAAAACGAAAAAATTGGGAGCTATTTTGAATTACGGAACCTTAAAGCATAAGGTTATTGGATTTGAAATACCTACCATTAAAACTTTTGAAAAACCCGCAGGAAATACAGCAAACTTCGCATTAAAGAGATTAATAGAAGCGAAGGAATCATCAATAATAGATCATGGTATTTTAATTGTCCCTGGTATCCCTAACGGGGAGAAATATCTCACCATGCTCTCTGAACATGAAGATATTCATCAGTTATGTATACCAATTGAACATGTAAGAAAACTTTTGAAATCACAAGTTTATGCTGAGGAATTATTAAAAGAACAATTGGCAGATAAAAAAATATTCAATTTTTAACTTTTTTAAAAAAAATCAATTAATCTGATTCCGAAGTCTTAATTGGAGGTCTATATTTTCTTTTATTAAACCACATGAGTGATTTCATGTTAATTTTATGAAGTACTTCATCAAGCCATATATTTAATCGACTTTTCGGATTAAATGCAACAAATGGATACATTATAATAAGACTGATTATCGTCCATCCTGCAATTGGACCACCAATTCCTGGAATGTTTAGCCAGAGTACTGCAGCTAAGATACCCATGTTGAACATCATATCAAGATGGATTATCCAATATTTGTATTTCTTTCGCATGAAAGCTTCTGATGCAGCGATTGCTATAACCTCGAATTGACAATTATGTTATAATAGATCCAGTAAATTAATCCATTTAATTATTGACATTCCAATTTATAAAAAAAAACGTAAAAAATGTGACGTGTCAAGTGGGTAGATAGTGGGTTTAGTTCTCGCGTGAAACTTCCAAGATTTTTGTTTGTCGTTCGGTCTTAAACTGATATTTTTTGTGGTTATAATACATTTCGAACTCTAATTGAGATTTTATTTGAGTCCAATCTGGAAGCATATGAAAATCATCTTCTAGCAATGTTCCTTTCATCAATCCATAATAGAAAATTGCGTGAATCGGAGCATGCCCAAGATAATTAGGAAGAGGTCCAGCTTTTCCCAATCGCTGAGTTTGCTTTTGAGAAATTGTTTGTGGATTATAAAATTCGAATATTTTATTATAATTGTAATATGAATTCTCTAAACATTTCAATACTTTTAATCCAATTTGAGAGGCTAAACTCCCAAGATTATAACGATGTAAACCAACAATTATCCAGTAATTCAAAGAAATCCATGCAGGACCAGCCCAAAAATCATCTGAATAAAAAGGACTATCGAATGCAATACTAGGAATGGAAATTGACCAAAATTTTTCGGGATTGGTTAAATGATTGACATAATCATTCAGATCCTGTTTAAACACACAACCACCAAACAAACTCCAGAAACTTGAAGAGGTAAATAATGGTTGTTTCCATCCCATATCAAGATCATAATCAAAATAAAATTTCTTATTATTATCCCACAGAAGTTTATGCATATTGTCAATCAAAATTTCAGCCGTGTCAAAAAACTCTCTAGCAACTTGATGTTCTTCCTTACATAAAGCAATTACTCCAAGATTTTGATAATAATCTGCCATTTGGGCATTTAGATCAACCGATATAATATTTCGGTTTTTCTTTGGAGCACATTTTTTCCATCTATCTCCTTTATATTGATTCCACCAACGAGGGGAATTATATTGTTCGGTTTCTGTTGCTATATCTTCTACGCGCATATTTTTGTATCCAAACAACCCGACTTCCGGGAAAAATCGATATTGCTCCCACCACGTTAAATTTTCTTCCATCCATTCCATTGATTCACTACAAACGTCTTTATCCCCGATCAATTTGGATAATTCTATAATAGAATATGAAATAATAGGAGGAAAAACTTCCTCAGGATTTGATTTGTATAAATCTGTTAGAATATTCAGTTGATTTTCAGCTTGCTTCAAATCATAAAACTTCAAATCCTCAATAATATGAACTGTATCCCAAACGGAGATTTTATTACTATATTCTTTGGAAGTTCTGCAAGTGGTTATCCATCTAGTTTGAAATTGCCGTTCCGGATTATATGTATTAATTCTATGCAATACCCAAGAATCTGCCCAGAGAGAGGTGAATCCTTCCAATTTTAAAAATGGTGAATCATCTTTCCATTTAAAAGACGGTTTGAAAAGTGTGTCAATATTGTCGAAACTGGTTATAAATTCTTTCAAATTGTAGGTCGGAGTATATCTTTTAACAGGAAGAACTAAGATAAATCCATTCTGGAACTCATATTTCGTAATTTTCAACTTATTTAGATTTTTATCAAAAACATCACACTCAATAGTTCCTTTCCCTACTATGCAATTATTGATCATACCGAGAAAGAATGACTGGTCAGAATCAATAGGATCCTTGAAAATAATGCAATCTCCATACCACTCTGTTTTATATCGCAAACCTTGGGTTTGAACTCGATAAATTTCAAATCCTTTATAGATTCCTTTAGGTTGTGCTCGTAGGTCCACAACAGAATGTAACGATTTAAGAGAATTCACATCGATTGAGACATCTATAGCGGGAAATAAATAAACTGATTTAATTGTGCTATAGGGATCTTGTTTCATATCGCGTTACCGATTCTCATTCCTCAAATTGAGATTTACATTATAGATTGAGTTTAACTTAATTAATTCTTGCATCTAAGTTCTATTCAAATTAGATTCTTCTCAATGAAACTAATTTTGGAAAAAAATATCTCATGTCTGAATTTCAAATAAATCTTATTAGAACTAATGCTATTATCATATCGGTATGATGCATGAAAAGAATATTATCAGGTTAGGAATTTAACAATTGAAGATTCAGAAATGTAAAAGGATTTTTGGTTGAAAAATACAACTTTTGAAGATTTCCCTTTAGAGGAC
>JAEOUK010000350.1 GCA_016839385.1 Promethearchaeota archaeon | reverse complement strand
CAAAACCAGAGGAACAAGAAATGCTTGACAGCTTTTGGAAACATTATATTCGTAGCGATAAACGCACTACTTCAAGAATTATGCAACTTCCAAGTAAAGTTATGAACCGTTTCAGCAGGAATGTAATCGCAAGTCTATTGCGTTGGTATGTTGACACACAGGGGAAAAAAGAAATTAAGAACGATCCAGAAAATTCAGAAAATTCTGTACTTCAGATCGCCACAACAAAAAATGCATTCGAAAAAATTCTCCATTCTGATGACAGTTTAAACAGTTTAAAATACGAATTAGGATTTTTTGTATCTGAATTTGTTAGAGACTTTATAGATCTACAAATTGAGAAGAAATCAGGAATCAAAAATTGTACATTCAAGCAGTTCTATAAAGAATTTAAAATAGATCTTGTAATCACCGGTTTCAACATGACGAGAAATGAAGTCTTAATATTCCGAAATGATGACCAGTGGGGTGATTTATGTATTGCCGATGCAGTTAGAATGTCTGTCAGTATTCCCTTTTTATTTAAACCTGTATACCTAAACTACGCTAATGGCAAAATTCTACCAGTTGATGATGATTTGAAGAATGGCGATATGATAATTGATGGAGGTGTTGGAATAAATTTTCCACTACACGTTTTTGATGAAACAAAATCACGATCATCTAAATTAAATAATTCTGTTCTCGGATTCAGACTCAAACGTACTATAAACAAGCCAGATGAAGAAATGAATGTAGCAGAATACTTCGAAAAACTCTTTTTTGCTTTACTTGGCATGACAACAGAAATGCAAATCCGTACGGAAGAAGAGAAAGATCAGGTCGTAGAATTAGAACATGAGGAGATTAATGCTTTGGATTTCTTGTATAGTGAAAAAACCAAGAGATACATAGAGTTGGCATATAATACTACCCTAGAATATTTTAAATGATTGTTTTATTCTTCATATACACAATCTAAAAAAAATCCTTAAAATTCCATGATTGTAGATTCAACAAATTTTCTCTCTTTTTTTGAAAAAATCGTTGAAATTTTCAATAAAATTTTTAAAAAAGAGATTGAATTTCTTTACATGTGAAGATTTCAGCTAATCATGTTCACTATTTATGTTTTGAAGGTGGTGGTGGAAAGGGTCCTATCTATCTGGGTGCATTAAAAGCACTTGGAGATCTTGGAATTTTTCGATATGTTAAGAAAAAAATTGGAGAAAAAGAGGTTTATAGATTAGATCCTTTTAGTATCAGAGGTGTTGCGGGTACAAGTATCGGTTCCTTAGTAGCGTTATTGATAGCTACAGGTCATACTCCAAATGAAATGGAAGATATCTTAACTGGGGATTATGGAATAGAGACTTTAGATAAAGTGGAATATGGGAAAGTTCCCACTGTGTATACTCCGGAAAATCCACGATATATTATTCAACGGGATAATATTCCGGAAGATAAAGAATTATTCGATGAATATTGGAAAAAGCATATTTTAGAAGAAAAATTTTCTGTGAAACGAGTTTTAAAAGTACCTGGAAAAGCTTTAAATCAGGCTGGAAAAAAACTACTCACATATATTATTAGATGGTATTTTAGCAGCAAATTTAAAAAAACAACTCAAGAAATAGAACATTCGGATGATACTGAGTTGAAGGATACAATGGAAATTGCATCCAATAAACTACTACATACAACTGAGAGTCTGAATAGTTTAAAATACGATTTAGGTTTCTTTTTATCCGAGTTTTCGAGAGAATTTGCTGATTTGTTAATAAAGAAAAAATCTGGGATCAAAAATTGCACTTTTCAACAGTTTTATGATGAATTTGGAATTGATTTGGTTGTAACTGGCTTTGATATTACTAAAAAACAAACCTTATATTTTCGTAATGATGAACAGTGGAAGGATTTATGTGTAGCCGATGCTCTGAGAATGAGTGTCAGTATTCCTTTTGTCTTTAAACCAGTATATCTTAGTTACCAGGATGGAAAAATCTCTCCAGTCAAAAATGATTTATCAAACGCCTCTCTTATCGTTGACGGGGGTCTTGGCGCTAATTTTCCGATTCACGTTTTTGATCTAGACCCAAAATCTCGTACATCGACCCTTAATCCTTGCATGCTGGGATTCAGATTTAAAAAAGAGTTAAGATCAGATGAAGATGAATTAACTGTTGGTAGTTACGCTGGGACAATATTTTCTGCGTTATTGGGGCAAACAACAGAATTGCAGATTCGAACTCCCGAGGAGCAAGACCAAGTAATAGATTTAGAACATGAAGAAGTCGACACTTTTGACTTCTTTTTTAGTGAGACAATTCAAAAATATATAGATCAAGCCTATAAAACCACATTGGAGTATTTCAAATAAAAAAATAAAAGAAATAGAATTATTTTAGTTTGTAATGGTCAATGTCTTTCATAAAGAATATCAAAACAGTTGCAATCACGAATATTCCTGCCATTATCAGCATAAAATACGTACTGGGTATAAATACGAATAAAATTCCACTAATTTGTCCAATTAGCATTAACACTCCTGTCGAAGTTTCCTCAGGTACTGGGTAAGTGATGTCAGATCCATACGTTAAACCTACAGGCAGTGATGATATTAATAAAAATCCTAATACTCCACTGACTGAGAATACTACTATTAGATTTTCCATATAATACATCAGAATTAATAATGGAATTGCACTTATCATCGCTACAAGCATAAAAGGCTTACGTTTTCCGACTTTATCACTCCAAAGGCCTAAGAGAAATGCTCCTAAGATACCTCCAAAAATGGTGGCTCCTCCAATTAATCCTGGAGTTTCTGGATCAGCATTAACCGATGCTTGGGGAAATATACTGTCGATCTTTGTACTAAGTGCATTTATAGCTCCTAAACTAATGAGAATAGCGAAAAATAGAAGCAAGAAATCTCGAGATTTGAATAGTTTAGAAACTCCGTCCCACATTAAGACCTTTCTCTTCTCTGCATAAGGACTTGGTGGTGTAGGTGGTTTTTGTTTTACAAAAATTAAATATAGTACTCCAATGACAATACCTAGACTGCCATAGCTGACTAATAACCAATTCATTCCTTGAGCGGTTAATTCACCCCCTACGTAAAATGGGGAGACAATAATTGGAGACACAACCATTCCAACGATAGATCCTAAAAGCATAGCAGCAGTTCCTAAAGAAGCAGCCATAGCTTTTTCATCTTCTTTGAACCATGTTCCAGCTACTTTCACACTTGCATTTAGTATAAATGGTTGCCCGATAGCCATTCCAATTTGCATTCCTAGAACCCAATAAAAATTATCATTATTAAATGCCCTAAGAAAACCGAACAAAGCTGTCAAAATTACACCTGTTCCAACACCCCAGCGTAAACCCCACTTATCAATTAAGTAACTTGCCAGAAAATTTACAGGAATATATGCGTACATAAATGTGGCCGTTAATTGTTCCATAGCATCTGGTGTGACACCCATAAAATTTGCAACGTCTTCATTTATTGGTGCAAATGTCAACCACATTATTTGGGTAACCATTGTAATCAAAATGTACATCAACAGAACGACCCATCTATAGGAATAGGCTCGATATTCCGGTGATTCAATTTCACTCATGATAATCAGTCACCAATCATCTCTAACCTTAAAAAAGCTAGGCATTCAGTGATGCCTAAATTTTTATTTTATAAAAAAAAGAAGAATTATCGCTTTTTATAACGAATATAGACGATAATTAAGTAGATTTCAACAATTAAGAAACTGAAAATATCTAAATAGGAAACTAACGCGCCTATTTGAAGTGAAAGTCCCCCATTGACTGCATTTGGAACTAAATAACATAACAAATAAAATGGCAATAATCCGATTAACCAGATGAGTGATTTTTCTTGGAAGGATTTTTCTTTAAATTTCTTAAAGATATATCCCTCTTGATACAAAATATACAGTGGAATGTCTAAAATAATAATAAATGTGATTCCCATGTATGTATATAGTTCAGTGTCAATTCCTAATGCGTTTAATGTGTACCCTAATCCCCCAATAAAACTTTCTTGAATTCCAAATAGAAACAGTCCAAAATGAGCTACAATCCATAACCATATTTTACCTACAGTGGTGTCTTTAGGGTAAAATGGAAAATCAATAGCCGAAGTTTCAGGAAGCTTACGCGTTTTACGAAAATAAAAGATAAGAATGAAAATTCCCACAATAAAACCTGAGAAATACTCCCACATAGACCAGAATGGTAATCCCCAATCAAGATTGTTTCTCCCAAGTACTTGCCAAATATCCGCAACGCTAAATCCTACACCAAAAAATAGCATAATCAATAAAGAATTTCCAACAAATTTCCAATCTCTTCCAGCAAAACCAAGATAAATTAAAACAGGAATAATACCAAAAGCCATTGCGAAATTATTTCTCATGGATACATAATTTCGCGTTGAAATTCCATCTACATATACTTGATAAGCATCTGGAGAAATTAATGGGATAATTGCTCTTGCTATTAAGATTCCAAATGCCCATCCAATTACATAAATCAAAATGCTCACCCAAAAATCATAGGGTGTCAGTCTTTTCTCTTTAGTAAATATATAACCGCCAATTATCAACGCTGCTAGACTACTCCAGGCAATACCTACGATAAATAACCAGAAATAACCTTGCCACCAAGGTACAACAATATCAAAACCTTCCGTATATGATGCATATCGCCCTTCATAAAGCCAAGGAATACCTCCTTGTCCTACAAATGTTCCCCAACCAGTTCGTAGAGCTCGAAAAATGATTGTTATCAGACCAAATATGTAGGGATTAAATTTTTTCCTAGGACCAAAGACCACGGACAAGAAGAATAATAATAGTAGTATCGCAACTGTCGGATCGCTCGTTCCAGATCCCCTTATATGCCAACCGAATCCGAATAATAAAGCACCAATAAGAACTATTCCAAATTTGTTCTGTTTTGTCATAATTGGTTTCGTTTTCATTGATTCAGTAGAATCTAACATAGTCTTTTTTTTATTTTTTAGACTTTAAAAAATCATTACAACATCTCAGACATAACTATATATATACTATCATACGTATATACTATAAATAGTATATATACTAAAATTGCTGGAAAAAGAAAATGAAGAACCAAAAGGAAGTAATAAGTAAAACCTATGCTAAAGCTTTGAATAAATCCAAAGAATTGGGGCAAAATTGCTGTGCTGATCAGAATTGTTGTGATAGTTCACAACTTGAAATCAGCTTTGGATGTTATTTGATGGATGAAGAATTAAATCATTTTATCAGACCTGGTATGACTGTAATTGATTTTGGTTCGGGTCCTGGTAGAGATCTTCTACTTGCAGCTGAAATTGTCGGTCCTAAAGGAAAAGCTATCGGTATTGATATGACCGATGAGATGTTAGATGAATTAAAACGAAATGTCGAAAATCGTGGATTAAGTAACGTAATCACTCATAAAGCTGATATTGAGAATATTGATTTAGAATCTGAGATAGCTGATGTAATCATCAGTAATTGTGTTATCAATTTGACAAGTGATAAACAAAAAGTATTCAATGAAGCGTATAGACTACTAAAACCAAACGGAATTTTACTGGATGCGGATGTAGTCGCTGAAAAAGAGCTGAGTAAACAATTACAAGAAAATAGTGAATTATGGTGTAGTTGCATAAGTGGTGCTCTCACTGAGAAAAAATACAAAGAAATACTGAATCGTGCAGGTTTTAGTGATATAGACGTCAAATATGCTGGGAAAAGTCAAATCCAGTTTGAATCCAAAACCTACGGGATTCATTCTGCATTGTTTTATGCTAAAAAATCTCAGGTGAAATAATTTTATGCATATCCGGATGTCTGAAACACAAGATTTAGATAAATGTAAAAAATTGCTTAAAAGTTCTTCTTTACCAGCAGAATTTAGTTTGGAAGATTTTAAGCATTTTTTCATAGCGGAATCATCCGAGAATGAAATAATTGGATTAATAGGAGTGCAGTTTGATAATTCCGAAGGATTACTTAGATCACTAGTCGTTTCCTCAAAATCAAGAGGTAGGGGAATTGGAACAAACCTAGTTAGAACACTTGAACAGTATGCTATTTCTCAGAACATCAAATCTCTGCTTTTGTTGACCTCTTCAGCTGATAATTTCTTTGAGAGGTTAGGATATCAAGTTATATCGAGAAGTAACGTTTCAGAATTCATAAAACAGACCACCGAGTTTTCATCAATATGTCCTGATTCTTCAATCTGCATGAAAAAAAATTTGGTGAAGTCATCATGAGTGAAGATTTTAAATTTGTATGCTGTAAAGCAGAGCCAGAATCATTAGAAAATTTATCAAATGAAAATATCAGTGATACAGAAGCAATTTCTCTCTTTAAAAAAATTGCCCATCCAATACGATTGAATATATTGCGGATCTTAATCCAGCAATCTGAAATTTGCTCATGTGAATTAACTCAACTCTTTAATGAATCACAACCAGAAGTATCACGTCAATTAGGGATTTTAGCTAAATCAGGAATAATCACCAAACGTATACTTACAATGCAAGGTACCTCAGGTAGATGGCATGCTTATAGAATTACATCCTCTATGAAACGTCTTATCACTTATTTAATCCAACCTTTCACAAGAGAGGGAATATAGATATATATCAGGTTAATGCGTAAACAATAAAAACACAATTTGTGTATTGTATTACATGCTTCGTCAACAAAAACACAATTTTGTCAGTAAGACTTCCGTTTCTTTAATTGCTGTAGGTTTAATTTTTGTATTCCAATTCTTTCTATTTCCTTACAGTATGATTCCAATTACTCAAGCTCAAGGTGTAAGCGAATTTGGGACAAATATTCAAGTTACGGATGGTTCAAGTCCCTTTGAAAATCAAGTAGAACCTACTATGACTATATTAAGTGATGGGAGAATACTTGTAGGATGGAAAGAAGCAGTTACTCATAATGGAGGGGGTCGAAGAGTTGGATTTGCATATTCAATTGATAATGGGGAATCATTTAGTAGTAATATTCTTATGTCTCCTGTCACAAATGGAAATTCACAATCAGATCCTTGGTTAATCAAAGATCATCAAGATAATGCCTATTTTGTATGGATTGAATATAACGATATAACAGAAGATGCGAACCGAGAGTTAATTGGTGTGGCTAGGACTACTGATGGAGGAGAAACTTGGGACACTCCTGTAAATGCTGAGGATACTCCTCATTTTGATGATAAAGAAACAGCTTGCGTTGATTCGAATGGAACCATATATATTGTGTGGGATCATTTAGATGTTAATAGTAATGGGGATATTATAGATTGGGATTTGCGTTTCACGAAATCTATCAACGGAACTACTCCTTTTACTCCAACAAAGGTTTTAGAAATACAACCATTTATTCCGTATATTACTTGTAGCCCAAATGATACTTTGTATATTTCAACTATTAATGCAACAGATTTAGAGGGTGTATATCATGATAACATTTACTTCACCCGTTCTTCTGATCTAGGAGATACTTGGTCAAGTCCTGTAGAAATCCCACCTGGTCAACAATGGGTTGATATAATCACTGTTTTAGATACAGATAGTCAAGAAAATATTTATCTTGCGTATTCTGCAGGAAATACTACTGGTAGTTCTAAAACTCGGAATATTTACCTCATAAATTCTACTGATGGTGGAAGGACTTGTATTACTCCCATAAAAGTGAATGATGGTGTT
>JAEOUK010000349.1 GCA_016839385.1 Promethearchaeota archaeon | reverse complement strand
CATCGCACGACTTTATCAAATAGCCATTCCTTATCATATAATTGGACAATATAAAGGGCGATAGTCATAACAAGAACTGCAAAAAAGATTCCGATCCACGTCCATGTAGTTTTACTATGATCTCGAAACGCCCGTTTTGTCATTTCCCATAATTGAGCTATTTGCTTTTTTATCCATTTCCAAGCTCGATGAAAAAAAGAATTTTGTTCTTCATTGGTGTGTTGGAGTTGCCCATCTTTTTCCATAACAAATCCATAAGCGGAAGCTATTTGAACTTGATTGAAGTCAGAACACATCTTACTAAAAATCCATAAAAAAAACTAATTAAATAGTTAAATAAAGATTAAATCGATTTTGTTGACCTGTAAGTCCATTTAGGATACTTGAAACTAATTTTTGCGATTTTACACTAAACCTCATTAGAAATTTTCCAATAGTTAGTTCTTATACAGAATTATGTCGTTTTAATGATCAACTAAACACTGATTAGCAAGGTGAAAATTCATGGGAAGATTCTGGGATAGATTAAGACGAAATACAAACTTGAAAACTGTAATCTGTGGACTTGACAATTCAGGGAAAACGACAATTGTAAATTTCTTGAAGGAAGGTCGATTTGTACCAACGACGCCGACTATGGGAAAAGAGAAACAGGAGATTATCGTGGCAGGAACAAAACTTGAATTATTTGATATGGGAGGTCAGTCAGCATTTCGTAGCATTTGGCTCGGTGAGATGAAAGATGCTAAGTGTGTTTTATGGGTTATTGACCGTTCAGATACAACAAGAATTCAAGAATCGCGACGAGAATTTGAAAAAATCCTACCAATTGCGGTTAAACATAAGGTTAAGATGTTAATTGCAGCCAATAAATGGGATTTACCGGGTATGTCAATTAAAGATATCATTGAAATATTTGAGTTACATAAGGTGGATAATTTTGAAATTTTGACGATTAGCGCAAAAACAGGTTATGGAATGGTAGATTTCTTTACGAAATTCTATTCAATTCTCACTGGTAAAATTATCAAGAAAAATGTTGTTGCAAAAGCTATTACGATTTACGATAATTCAGGAATTCCATTAGTTATAAACACAAATGATGCTCATGTGGATCAAACAATATTAGAAGGTGGATTTTTATCCGCAATTACGGCTTTTGCTAACATGAAAATGGCGAATAGTAATATAAAATTCGAGAGTCAAGATAATGGCACTTTCGTCATAATGAGATCAGACAATTATATTGGAGCTTTGTTATGGAATAAGGAATTAAATACACCTTTGGAATATTCAGAAGACGCATTAAAAGATTTACTTGAGCATTTAGAGAGTAACTCAAACGGAGAAAAACAAGACGTTGAAATGAAAGTAGCACACTATGCAACAAATCTAATGTAATTTTTTTTTAATTATACCCTTATAGGAGGGAAAAATCATCATGAAACCAATTGTTACACAAATAATTATCTCTGCATTGAAAGGAGAATCTGGTTCTAATCCTGTTATTTACACTTGTTATCCAAATGATTCTGGCATTAAACGTGATAAGATTATAGATCTAACACTCCCTTCAGGTTCAAGAGCAAAAGAAATCATTGAGCACCGGTATAAAGGTCAAGATCTTTTGGTTTTTGTTTCAGAATTAAAACAAGAGAATTCCCGAAGCGATATTGTGACAATTGCATTTCTGTTGAACGATCATGCAGAGAAAACTACGATAATTAATATCTTAAAAACTATTTTTTCAGAATATCAAATTGATATGATCAAAAATCTCGATGAATACTCGGATATGGGTAAGAAGTTGTTTCAAGGAATTAATACTGGAAATTTTTCTTATAATTCTTATACATTCGATATTCACAAATACCTCGATATGACGGGGATGTCTTTAGAAAAAGAGCTCAGAAAAGTGCAAGGAGGATTATTTTGAACTTTAAAAAGTTCTTTTTAATTCAATTATGAATAAATACAAAAACAAAAAAGTAAAGGAGAAAAAAATGGATACAGAACAAATTTGGCTTGTTTCTCGTTCAGCGGTGTCATTAGTAGCCTTGGGGACGATGATTGGGTTAATGATGCATAGGAATATGAAACAATATCGTGAAACGAACAAGTTCAACATTGCAAGATTCCTCATGGCTTTATCATTTAGCTGCAGTTTTTTCAGCCATATCATCTTGCTGGGATATAATGGATTGGGAATTCAAGGATTTGAGCAATTAATTGGAGTTACAATCATGGAATTCTCAATAAACACTGCATTAATAGCCGGAACAATAATGTTCAGTTCAATGTTTGCTGCTTATATTAATGGTTGGGATGCATTTCTTTTGTTCCCTGCGTTCTTATTTGTTGGAGCAGTTGTAATGAATATATTAGTTCCTGAATTCAATTTTGTTACCTACTTCATATTTATTTTTGGAATTGCATCTATTATTTCATTATTTGAAGCGGGAATTCGATTGAAAGATAATATGGGTCTTGGAATTGGAATTATGTCATTAGTGCAGATGCTTGCAAGTTTTGGAGGATATTGGGTATCAACAGGAATGAGTTTAGCAAGTTTAGCTTTTGGACTCATAACAATTACAGGATTATTTAGACCCTTTGGACGTCAGGAGGTATAGAGATGGTAAATATTTTCATAATTATGACTTTAGAATTATTCCATATCATACTGATGTGTATAATTTTGTACTTTAAGGTAAAAAAATTCCTTAAGGAAAAAAATGTGTTGGATTTTGCATTTTTGTGGGTTCTCTTATTAACAACAGCTCTGGTAATCTACAATGCGTATGTAAATGTGAGTTATGGATTGGGATTGCCTGATCAGCACATATATATCGGATTCATAGAGTTAGGATCTATGATAGCTATGTTATGCACTGCACCTTACTTATGGTTTTTATTTAACCTATTGGATTGGAAAAAAGTATACACTTTACCTTTCGCTAGTGCATTATATATTACTGTCTATGCAATCTTCAGACCCACAAATCTACTCCTTATCATATACATTGCGGGAGCGTTTATACCAGGTTCCATTGCATTAGTAATATCTGCAATCAAGAGAAAACATGGTCTTTCGTTCTCAATCGGAATATCAATCGTGATGTTTCTATTCACAGATACTTTCGTTAGTCCTAACTTCATAGCACTTTACTATTCGCTTGAATATGTTTTAATGGTTATATTACTCCTCGGGGTCACTGGATGGTGGGATAGAAAAGTATTCTTTGATCGAAAGTACCAAAAGGAAATTAGTAACTCATGGATTGCAGGGCGTATAGGAGCAAAATAAAACGAACCGAAACGTATCATCTACTCTTTTACTCTTTTTCTTTTATTTCTATCATAAAACATTAATATAGAATTCTTCGCATATATTAGTAGGATTCCCAGTTTTATGCATTCATTTACAAAATCTACATAACTTCTGATCCTAGGATTGAGATTGAGTAATGCGAAGAAAAATTCAAAAATTGATGAAATATTTAACATTAGCTAGCGTATTTTTCGGATTAGTTATAGCACAATTCGTATTTCTGTATGCATTTGAAAAACGAGATAGGACTTCCACTTCCGTTCATTACATTGATCCTATAGAGAATAATATTGTAAACTATGAGAAAAAGTATACCATATATACACCAATTTCATTTTCCGGGCGATTACCAACAGTAATTTTATTGCATGGAGATTTAGTTGATGAGAAATCCCTGAATTTACTAAAATCGGAATTCATACGAAAAGGGTATTTAGTTGTTTTAATGAAAATCGATTTTACATACCATTCTTTCCTTGAAATCGATGCAGTAGTAAACCAATTATTAATTCACCCTAATGTCGACCATAATAAGATAGGATTAATTGGTCATTCTCATGGCGCCCATTTTGCTTTTTGGTATGCTAAATTGCATGATGATGTTATTCAAGGTGTTATTATGGCAAACATGGGGTCATTCAAACAATTGTACGATGATTATTATGAATACTATAACTATTTTGTTAATACAACAGTAGATTTATCATATCGAGACTATTTATCAACATTTACAGAAGCTATAACCGTGGATGATCCAAGAAATTTACTAATTATAACAGATACCTATGAACCTATACGTGTTACAGATTTATCTGATGCAAATTTTGTTGCATGGGAATTTCCTCAACAAAATGTTATGTACGGGGATTTTCAAAATGGGACTGCCAGGGAATTAAATACGCAATATAAAATGTTCCTACATGGTTCTGGACTGTATAATCCTCCAACAATTGGTAAGAATATTCATTGGATGAATCAAGCTTTAGATATCTCTTCTGATCCTGTGGGTTTATTATCAATATATATCATAATCTATGGATATTTTACATTGGTAATCGGAATGATAGTTTTAGGAGTTTTTTTGCTTTATTATACATTAAAATTAATACCAGTTCAAATGAGTTGGATAAAAAATAAATTATATCTCAAACGAAAGGAAAGGAAACAGAATGCTGAAATGGAAATACCTCCCGTGTTGAAATTTGAAAGTGATATAACTTATGAAAAAGAAAAATTCAGGATCGAAAAACGATATGCATTAGAATTTGATAATATCCATGATATGTCTGAGTATTCGAGAATCATCATAATTGGAGTAATTGGTACCCATTTATTTCTATATCTTTTAGAATTGATGCTAGGGGAAAATTCACTATATTATGTTACTCAAACGAATGCTGGGGGATTTTTCAGCTGGGTTTATGATTGGAATGATACATTGAATGGAATATTGTTTACATCTCCTCTTTCATTCCAAGTGATGTATTTTTGGATTTTAGTTGTATTCTTCATTCGACGACTTAGAATTAAAGATCCTAGAATTCAGAAGCTAAAAGTAAATCTTCTTGATGTTCCAAACATATTCCTACAAGGAATAGAAGTATTTTTGGTGTTTTGGTTCTTCGGGTATGCAACTATTTATCATTGGTTAGGATTAAATTTCATTCAATCAGGACTGAATATTGTTCTACGATTTTCTGTATTATATTATATGCACTTTGTGATTGTAGAATTTGTCTATAATCAATCTTCCAAACCAGATTCATATGATAGAAGAGTGTACATTTATTCTTTGTTATTTGTGTTATTGATTTATCTGCCAGTGACGATTCCTAATGTTAGTATTTTTCTTCGAGTATACCGGTACGCTATCTATTTCATTATACCTTATTTAGCTGTGGTAGCATCAGTAATCTTTATTTCACTATTTGGAAAAAAAGATATCCTCAGCGCAACTCTGGTGAACTTTTTCATCTTGCTCTTTTGGAAATATAATGTTTACTATTGGATTTTGTTTTAATTCCTCCTATTTTTTTCTCCTTCTTACCATTCCTCCACACCATTTCTTTATTTTCATTTTTAAACCAAAAATTATCTATTTCTCACTTATTAAAATTCGAGAAAAGGGTTTAAAATTGAGAAATGGAATTTGTCTCTTATGCCAGAAGAAGAATATACTTGGGTAGATTTCGACACATTAGAAAAATTCATGACGGACGTCATGATGGGTGTCGGGGTGCCCGAAGATGACGCTAAAGTCATTGCAGACGTATTAGTTACATCAGATAAACGAGGAATTGATTCACATGGTGTAGGACGATTGATGATGTACTATGCTCGAATTAAAAGAAGACAACAACTACCCACGACAAAAATCACTGTTATTAGAGATAATCCCGGAACGGCTAGATGGGATGCAGGAAATGGAATGGGACATCCTGTTAGCAAAAAGGCTATGCAAGCTGCAATAGATAAGGCGAAAAAGAATGGAATTGGCATGGTCGTAGTAGGAAATTCTAATCATTTTGGAATCGCAGGTTATTATTCCTTGATGGCAGCCGCTCAAGGATGTATCGGGATTTGTGGAACTAATGCACGTCCTTCAATCGCCCCTACTTGGTCAGTTGAACCTATGTTAGGGACAAATCCCCTGACAATTGCGCTTCCAACCGATTGGGATTTTCCATGGTGTGCAGATCAGGCTACTTCGATAACTCAACGGGGAAAAATAGAAACTTATGCTAGAATTGGAAAGGATGCTATTCCTGGGTGGGTAATAGATGAAAATGGTAATGCAGCAACCGATGCTCCTGATATATTGAAAAAAATGCTTGAATTTAAAGCAGCT
>JAEOUK010000730.1 GCA_016839385.1 Promethearchaeota archaeon | reverse complement strand
TGCGAAGAATATGTGGAATACTAGTTATGAAAAAAGGAAATCACTTGAAAGGATCTAATATAGATTATAGTCAATGTTGATCATATTTGCATCAGGTGACGACGTCGGCCATTCTTAATCGAGTAACAATAATTCGAATACGCCTATTTGCATTAAATTCTGTAGCGGATGACATTTAACCATAATCTATTTTCGCCTCCTACAACCATGAAATCAAAATCTTCTCCAAAATTTTGATATAAAACTAAAGCCCGACGCAATGGATTTCATATCTTTACTACCACTAAGGATATTAATTTGCTCATGCTTAGAAAGCAACTTAAAAAAATATATAGATTTCTGACTTTTAAAGATTCTTCCCGATATTGGGAAAACAGATACTCCAAGGGAGGAAACTCTGGAGCAGGATCTTATGGTGAGCTAGCGGAATACAAAGCAAATTTCATCAACCAATTCATAGAGAACAAAAAAATTCAATCAATTACTGATTTTGGATGTGGTGATGGGAATAATTTGAGTTTATTAAGGGAAACAAAGTATTTTGGCTTGGATGTTGCCAACAGTGCAATCAAAATTTGTAAAGAGAAATTTAGTCATGATAGATCAAAGTCATTTCACCACTATAATAAAGCCTATAAAGAGCTAAATCTTCCACTCACCGACTTAGCCATGTCGCTTGATGTAATATTCCATCTTGTGGAAGATGAAATATTTACCAAGTATATGCAAGATTTGTTTTCAGCCAGTAATAAATACGTTATAATCTATTCAAGTAATATTTCTGAGCGACCTTCAGCTCATGTGAGACATCGTGTCTTTACAAAATTTATAGAAGAGAATATCTCAGATTGGCAATTAGTAAACAAGGAACCTAATCCATACCAAAGCAGATCAAAAGAAAACCAGAAAGACTTTAGGATACTTGCAAATTTCTACACTTACAAAAAAAATTAAATTATTTTAATTCTGTATGCTTTTCTTTTACAGCATATACCTCAAGTGTTTCGCCTTTTTTAAACATACTAGAAAATAATAATATTGGGAATATAAAAATTTTAAATATTATTCTCAAGAAGAGACTGTAATACCAATTAGGAATCGATCTATTCTTAGATATCCATGCAGGTGGATTATTCCTTGTATTATGATACACAACCCTAAATCCACATTTCTTTAATAATTTAGAAATTGTTGTCATATCAAAATAGAATAGATGTTCCGGCGGGATATAGTACTTCCATTTTGATCCACGAAATCTGGCAGACAACGAACGACAATTTGGTGTACTTAATGCCAGGAGACCATCAACTTCCAAAAGACTGTTTATCTTCGTAAAATATGCTGCTGGATCCTTAACATGCTCAATCAGGGCCCAAATAGTAACAACATTATAAATCGTATCAGATGTAAGATCGAATACATCCTTTTGCTGGACTCTATCCACTCCCACTAATGATCTAGCTTGTTCAATTGCTTCCGCAGATAGATCTATACCTTGACAATCATATCCACATCTCATTGCTTCAGCTATGAAATGACCTGTCGCACAACCAATATCCAACAGTGTAGCGCCTTTTCGATACCTATTAATCAGCATAATTCTAGGACCCCAAGGATTGTATCGAGATTGCTGTCCGTACCTACTGCCACTGTGGTAGTGTATACTATTGTAAAAATTAAAAAGTACTTCGTCACTCGGCAAGGGCGAAACATATCGAAATCCACAATTAGTACATGTAACAATATTATATCCATCAATGTCAGCAAAAGGCCGGACATCAAAAGTCCCGCACACTAAGCAACTATTTCCGAAATTCACTAATTTATCCAAGTAAATAATTTAATTATGCACAGTCAAGATTAAAAATACTTTTCAAGAATCATATCGAAAGAAGTGATAAAAGCCTCTTGGCTATAATTATCAATCAAATCCCCAAAATTAAAGTCCTCAAATCTCACTTTATATGCTATAAAATTAACTATTTTCTCTTTCGCCTCTTCAATTCCATTAAATCGGAGATTATCATATGGCACCAATTCCCTAGGCCCACCAGAATCATTTACAAGTGGAATGCAGCCATTCATAATACTCTCAGCAACAGCAAGGCCGAAAGGCTCATTTCGTTGAGTGTGCAAGAAATATCTGGCTTTACGCAACAATAATTTCTTATCTGCTATACTCACATTGGTAAGTAATTCAACATTGTGAAGATTATTTTCATGAACAAACTTCTTACATTCTTCAAAATAATGTTTACTTACCTTATCACCAACGAATCCTGCAATACAAAATCGTACACTGGGACAAACCTGGGCAATTTTAATCTGCTCCAACTGTCTCTTTTCATCACAATATCGACCTAAAGTCAGGACAAAATCCTCCTTCTCTTTAGTCAGAACAACCCTTGACACGGGAGGATAGAGGACTTTGATATCACGAATATTATGACTAGGGTACACCTTAGAGATACATTCGGCTGTAAACCGAGAATTTGCTATTACTTCCTCACATCCAGATATGTAGCTATGTTTATACAACACTTGCATAATTCTTCTCTTTAGCTTCTCAATTAATTTTACATCTATAAATGGTAAGTCTGGAAAACCCAGGGAATGAGTGGTAAGTAAAACCCGATATTTTCTTGGAAAATGCACATAGGAAATTGTGGGAGTAAATTTAGGTGTATACAGAAATGAATTATTTGAATTAATTAATAAATCGTAATTCCTACATACCAGGTTCATTATAAAATTCAAAAAGACAATCTTCAATTCGTAAAAACCATAAACAAAATTTAGCATTTTATGAATTTCAAATTGCAAATCACTCGGTTTCACATAGTTACGATTCACTCTTAGCGTATACACATCTGGCACAACACCGCGGCTATTTAGAACTCTAATCATTTCATTTACTACCACCATTCTCCCGCCCCCTGTAATAGTATTTTGAAAAATTGCTACTTTCATTTAAAATATTATGACTAATCATAAAACACAATCTCACCATTTATTACATACAAAATAACTTGTATCTATAATATCTCAAAATTGTATATCTAAAAAAGATAAGCGAAATACCAAAAGAAGGATGATGAATGCAATAGTAAAACCTGCTTTCGA
>JAEOUK010000066.1 GCA_016839385.1 Promethearchaeota archaeon | reverse complement strand
TGCATTCTCGTCCAAATTGACGATCCTAACCCTTTTCTAAGGGGGGTATAGAAAAAATGTCCATTTGAAATAGATTGAAAATACTCCAAAGGTTCATCAATCCCAAGGAATACTGAAAAAACCGAATCTCCTCCTCGATTTTTTAAAAATATATCCTTTTGATTTGAGATGTTGCGAATATGCCTTTGTTTTAAATGTTGTAGATTTAGGTTTCTGTATAATGATTTTGAATCCGCGCACCATATTAGATTTTCATAAGAATAAGTATTTCCGTTAGTATCGGTTAATTTTTTTGCAGAAGGAGTAATTTCACATATTTCTGTTCCATAATGTATTTTTGTACCATATTCAAGTGCTTTTTCTCTAAGAGATTCAGTGAGCTTACCAGTACCCCCCTTTGGATAAAAATAATCAAGGTAAGTATGGAAGTATCCTAAAGCAAAAGAAGTAGGGGTATCTCTAAAGAAATGCTGTGCAATTATATCAATCAGGGATTGGTTAGATGTATATTTTTTCAATGTGAGTTCAACAGGAGTGTTTCTTTGATTTATGCGTCGAACTGCACATAGAAACTTACTAAAAACATAGGGAAGTAATTCTCTGAAAATATACCTTAAATTTTTCATACCTGTAATAATTGGATTATCAATCTCAGATAATATAGTTATATCTTCCAAGATTTCTTTAATTAAAGAGAAAATCGCATCAATATCACCCAGACTAGCTGGATATAATTTTTTTAGTAAATTCTTATAATCCTCTAAACTCTTTTCCGAGGTATAATGTATTATTTCATTTTCAATTCCAACAGAAACAGGACTTGGAAGTAAATCAAGAGAAATCTGCAGCTCACTTAATAAAGGTAGCACTGCTCCTGAATTTTCAATTGATCTTGCACCAAAATCAAAGAAGAATCCATCTTTTTGGAATGAAGTTAATAATCCCCCACAAGAATCAGTCTTTTCAATTAAAAGAACATCATGCCCCGCCTTTGTTATATATGCAGCTGCAGTAAGTCCAGCCATCCCCGCTCCTACAATGATAATTTCATGACTTTCATTGGTCATTGTAATCCTCCCATTTCTATACTTAAATCCCACAGTTCGTCTGCAACTTCTCTGTCCAAAGCTGGAGGTGCGGGTTCTTCTATTTTAGTTAAGTTGAAAAACTTCCCACTCACATTTTCTATCTCTTTCGAAACTCCTAGATAATATAACGATTTTGAAGATATCTCAACTGGTCTGAAATTTGGTTGAATAAACACTCTCTGAAAAAATCCACTACTTTCCTCAGCCATTTTGGTTTTTACATTGCCAGGATGCATTGCGTTAATAGTTACTCCGCTGTTTTTGAAATATTCATTAAATTTGATCATGGTTAGAAGTTGAGATGTTTTAGCGGAACCATAGCTTTTAAGCCTTGAATAACTGCGTTTCTCCCAATTAAGATCATCCAGGTTCAATCCAATTGTTGCAAAACGGTGGGCTTCAGAATTTACAAAAATTATTCGACATTTTTTTTGAGCTTTTAATTTCTCCTTTAATATATAAGTCAAAACAAAAGGAGCTAGATGGTCCACTTGAAAAACCATTTCAAAACCATCATTAGATAAAGTTCTTATTCCAAAATCAGCTCCAGCATTGTGAATGAATACATCTATATTCAGATCTGAATTTGCGAGTTCCTCTGCAACTTGTTTCACTTGAGAAAGGCTGGAAAAATCAGCTAGCATGTAAGTACATTCCACACCATAATCATTCTTGATTTCTTCACATAGTCCAATTGATTTCTCCCTATTTCGATTTATTACTAACAAGTTTGCCCCATGCGAAGCGTATTCTCGTGCAGTCTTATATCCAATTCCAGACGTAGCACCAGTTATTATTACTAAACGTCCGTTAAAATCTTCTTCACATTCTAAAGGTTCTGCTTTATTATTGCGTAACATTGCCCCAATGTTGGAGAATCTATATTTAAGTAAGTACCTGATTTTACCCATGAAATTTCATCCGAAAACTTTCTGCATAAACTTTCTATAACCTTTCCCTATTCCTGGAATGTTATCCATAATGTCCCCCCAAAGGTCGTAATAATCTCTTTGGTTTATGATCTTACCATCTTCATTTAATGTTAGTCGACTTGCTCCAAACATCTTCGAATTTGGGAGTTTATTAAAACTCAATGTCATTTCCCACTCAAAATATATAATTCTTCCTTGCATTGAGGTATTTGTGATTTTCATCTTCAAACCTTGAGATCGATTAACTAAACGTTCTGTCATTTCAATGAATTTCTTTTTCCCATAAATTTCTTGGATTGTGTCACGGAAATAAATGTTTTCATCATAATAAGGGAGTATACCCGACCAATCGGATTTACCTTGAGTATTGTAAATATTTGTCCATAATTTCGTGAATTGTTCCACGTTTTCAATTCTATAATTCATTCGAAACACTCGATCCTTGATCAACTTATTGATCAACTCAATATTATTAATAAGATTCGCCTTTGAACCTTGTTGGTCTAACGTTGTAAAATATCAT
>JAEOUK010000348.1 GCA_016839385.1 Promethearchaeota archaeon | reverse complement strand
TCCTGACGGTGCAAGCGCAGTAATTAATGCATTGAATAAGATCTACGATTTGAATCTGGACACGACTAAACTTATGGAAGATGCTCAAAAGATTCGAGAGAAATTGATGGAATTAAATCAAAAGACCCAGCAACAACATGGACAAATGGTCGAACTTAATAAACCTGAACCAAGTAGAAATCTATATATGTAATTTTCTTTTTTGTGTTAAGTGTTCAAGCTCGTCTTTTCTGTACTAAAAAATCGATATTCCGTTATAATAAGCGTTAACATCTCTTCAAATGTAGTACACAATTTCGAAAAATTAAAATCTAAGAGGTTATTGGATCAGTTATATTTAGTTATTAGGTAAAATTCAATGACACAAAAAGCACTAACCGACCTTGAAGGAGTTTTTGTTAATTACCGAAGGAGTCGCCACCGACAACATCTTAAACATTCAATATTGAAATTTCCCGGATATGAAACTCGTAATGCAGCTTACAAGTTAATAGGCAAAACAGTTGCTTGGGATACTCCTTCAGGAAAAATCTTGAAAGGAAAAATCACCAGAGTTCATGGTAAAAATGGTCAAGTAGTTGCCCATTTTAAGAAGGCTGGATTACCAGGACAAGCATTGGGTCAAACTGTTTATGTAGTTAAATAAAACAGTTTTTCATTTTCGAACTTTTCTTAAAAAAACCATTAGAATTTGATTTCTTTACTAACCATTATAGAAAAAAAAGATTATTTGAAGTAAATATATTCATAAGCTTTGGTTTTCGCTGGGAAGCAATACTTAACTCTTTGAAATTCTTTACGGAATTCAGAAACGTCTGCTCTTACATCTTCCGGTTTTTTCAAATCTACAATCACTTCTTTCATTAAGTCGGCAATTATATCCATATCTTTTTCTTTCATTCCAAGTCGAGTAACTTCAGAGACTCCAAGTCGAATTCCACCAGGATTCATGTAGTTTCTATGATCCCGTACAATGTCCCACGGTAGGAGGTTTCTATTGATTATGATGTTTGCTTTTTCTAATGCTTTTTCAATATCACCACCTAATCCAATAGTATTCTCAAAATTTGTAATATCTGCAACTACTTGATGGCTTTCAGTGAATCCTTTGTGTTCACAAAGCACTTTGAATCCACGCTCATATAATGCTTGCGCGAAAGCTTTTGCATTCCGAACTACTTGCCCATGATAATCTTTACCAAATTCTAACATTTCTGCAAGAGTTACAGCCAATCCTGCAACGTTATGTAAATGATGATTAGAAAGCATTGCGGGGAAAGCACATTTCTTCAATAATTCCTGTTCATCTTTATCTTCAGTATCCGAAAGAACAATGCCATGTTGTGGGCCTGGGAATGTTTTATGAGTGCTACCTGTTAAAATATTCGCACCTTCTCGTAGTGGATCTTGAAAATATCCTGAACCAATAAGACCAAGCACGTGTGCTCCGTCATACATCACTTTGGCTCCTACTTCCTGTGCCACTTCGCTCAATTCCTTAACAGGGTGAGGGAATAAAAAGACAGAACCTCCAAATAATAATAGTTTCGGTTTATATTCTCGGATGATTGCTGCAGACTTATCTATATCGATGTTCATTTCCTCCCAGTCAAATTTAAGGTATTGAATATCTAATCCATGAACCGCTCCAGCAGTACCGTTTATTAAATTCCGAGAAACACGCCCGTATTTCGGACCGTGTGAAATGTGGCCCCCACTGGGAATAGGCATGCAACACATCACATCACCAGGTTCAGTATATGCAGTATATGCAGCTAAATTTGCAACGACTCCCGAAATTGGTCGAACATCCGCAAAGTTCACTCGGAAATACTGTTTAGCTAAATCAATTGCTATCTCTTCGATTTGATCCAACCATTCACATCCTGCGTAAACTCTTTCGCCAGGCCATCCTTCTGCGTATCTATGGCTGAGATCTGAATTGCATGCTTCTCTACACTGAACTGAGGTGACGTTCTCACTAGCTATTAATGGAATTGCATTCTCAAATGCTTCATGATGTTCAATTAATAGGTCTTGAATTTTCTTGAGTGTATTAGACATACCTAATAATTTCCGCAAAAACCAATAAAAACATTATCAATGCAGTACCCGAGAATGAGTTAAACTTAATAAAAATAGGAAAGAAGGATTGATTTTGAGTTTATTCATTGGCTTTATCGCTCGAACCGCCAGATTCGAACAATGCTCGAGCTTCAAAAATATTGAGTTTTTCGCCTTTCTTTTTCTTATCCAAGGCATCCTGCAATGTCATCTCTTGAATCTGGTGCTGTTGCTTTCGGCTCAGTTTTCCGCCAGAAATTCGCGTAATTTTTCGTTTCTTTTGAGTCGATCGAATTTCTTTATACTTATTATGATAAAGATCTGCAGTAATTTTACTCTCAATAAACTCAGTTTGGATACGGTCTAACTCTTTCTTTTTCATGTCATTTTCCTTAAAAAGTTCCATCATCAAGACATGATAGTTTTGACTTTCTTCACTGTTTTTCTGGATTTCAGCGTTAAACTTATCCAGCTCTTTACGCAATTTCGTAATATTCTTTTGTACATGTAGTGAAGCCATATTGGCGTTTCGTTGTGCTTCTAATTCGTTTTTGGTCTGTTCCAAACGTTGTATTTGCTGGATTATGTCATTTTCTTCCTTGATATCTAAAGTATCGGTGATGATCTTTTTCTCTAAATGCCGAATTTGCCCAGTCACTTTTTTAAGAGTTGGACCTTTTTTGTTTTTATCGGATTTTTTCCGGGTTTCTTCTTCCTGTTTAGCTGATTTAAGCTCAGTTTTCATATCTCGAAGTTTATTATATAGTTCCTTTTTCTCGTTCTTCAAGTTTTGAATTACAGTATTGAGTTCGTCCCTTTTAGTCTTATATTCAAAAGCGCGTTCTCGATTGGTTCTCCATTCATCTTCAAGTTGTCTTCGTTCTTGTCCTAAGCGTTTTGTCTGTTGGTTGAGATCATCTCGTTTTTCCTTAAGAACTTCGATATCTTCGATAGATTCCAGTTCAGCAGTAACTTGCGCAGAAATCTGATCTTTGATGGCTTTCATGTTTATGTTATTTCTCTTGCTCATGTCAATTCAATAAAAATTAAGAATTTAGCTGATACGGTGCTGAGTTAATTTTTATGCGATCCAATAAAAAATTTTGCGAATCATTTCAAAGGGGAGAACCCAAAATGGTTTACTTTTTTGGTAATTCGATTTTATCAAGATTATATGGCAGAGAATAGTAATGTCATTAGAGATCAAGATCTTGTATACATTGTCTATGATAATAAAAAACGTAAATGGCTACGAAAAGTAGAATCTGGAAAACAATTTCATACTGATAGAGGATATTTAGATTACGATGATATAATTGGAAAAGAATTTGGCTCCATTGTATTATCCAAGCCTTATAATCATAAGTTTTTCTTATTCAAACCCCTACCTTCCGATATTGTTGTCAATATGACAAGAGCTTCTCAAATAATATATCCAGAAGATATTGGCTTAATCCTAGTGTACACAGGAATTGTACCTGGTAGCATTGTTGTTGAAGCTGGAACAGGTTCAGGATCTCTTACTGGTATTTTAGCCAAATATGTGCAACACACGGGACATATCTACTCGTATGATGTTCGAGATACCGCGATTAAACAAGCAAGAAAAAATATGACGAAACTTGGAGTATCTGAATTTGTCACCATTCGAAAGGGGGATCTCTTAACTGACGTAGAGCATTCAAATATAGATGTAGTTGTCTTGGATCTTGCAACACCTTGGTTAGCAATAGAAAAAGTTCATGGATTTTTAAAAAACTCAGGTGTACTATGTTCCTTTTCTCCTGTAATTGAACAGGTGATAAAAACGCATGAAGCTCTGAAAACGAACCATTTTCATGACATAAAAACCTTTGAATTACTCAAACGGGAAATTCGAGTTAAATTCAATGCTACTCGCCCGAATTCTCGCATGATTGGGCATACAGGTTACATCACATTTGCAAGAAAACTGGATCCATTCGTACCTGAACCTAATAAAAGTGAAAAAGAAAAAGAATTCTATCCCATGCCAGAAGACTTTTAAAAACACTATTTCTTACTACTTTCCATAAACTTTCGATAAGAATTTTTGTAGATGAGGGAGTATTGGGTATTACGTATGACACATCCAGTGACGCAGTTCATTCGCATTAATTCCGTACATTTTGAGCATGCGATACAACTATTTTGCGGATTAATTACTCCATTGCGATAAATTTCAATAGGAAAAAGTGGATTAGCAAATGCCATTCTACCAAATCCTGCAATATTGTAGGTATTTCTTTGAATTTCTGCAGCGGCGATGTATATGCTATACTGTCGAAGCCATGATAACGCAGTACCAATAGTCACTAAATCCGGATGTTGTTGTGAAACATCTCGTAATAAAC
>JAEOUK010000347.1 GCA_016839385.1 Promethearchaeota archaeon | reverse complement strand
CGATACAACGGAATACGAAGTGAATCATCATGTAGAAGCACTTCAAGAAGCAGGATTTGATGTTGAAATTCTAAAATGGGGTCAAAATTATATTCAAAAATTGAAAACTATTGATGATACACTTGTATTTAATATTTCTAGTTTGACAGAGACGACTTTACTGGAAGAATTTTCTGTGCCTTTTGTAGGATCCGATATAATTGCATGTGCAATCGCAACAGATAAAGTTTTGGCAAAAAAACTTTGGATAAATAGCGGTCTTCCAACTTCCCCATTTGTAGAGGCTTGTACAATAGACAATTGCGAAATTTTTAGGGATAATTCTCCTTTTCCATTTCCTCTTTTCATAAAGCCTTCACGAGGAAGAGGATCTTCAGGGATTGATGGTAATTCACTTATTCACTCTTATGATAAACTAATAGAGCAAGTGAAGATTCGATTAGAGAAAATTAAGCAACCGGTCTTAATTGAGAAATTTCTAGAAGGTAGAGAAATAACTTGCGGAATAATCGGCAACAATGAAAGGATCCAAGCACTTCCATTACTTGAAATCATCCACTCGGATTCTGATAAATTCCTTACTTTTGATAAAAAAGAATTGGATGATGATCAGTTTCAATGTCCTGCACAACTTAGTGCGAAAGATACTAAAATGATGCAAAAATTAGCAATTAATGCGTATAAAGTAATTGGATTACGAGACTATGGTCGTGTTGATATGATATTGACTGAAGAAGGAGCTTTTCTATTGGAAGCAAACAGTTTTGCAGGTTTAATGTGCACACCTCTAGAAAAACCTCATAGTTATATGGGATTTATGGCTAAAGCAGCAAATCTTTCTAAGTCTGCATTTTTAAGTGCCATCGTTCAAGAAGCACAGATTAGATTAACAGAGGACTAAATTAGCGTGGTGTTTAATGCCAGAAATGCTTATTAATTTAAATAAATTGCATCATAATGCAATTACTCTCCAAAAACTTCTTGGAGAAAAAAATATCTCCTTAATGGCAGTAACTAAGGTCGTAGCAGGGGATATAGAAGTTATTGAAACATTAGTTAATGCTGGGATCGAATATATTGGAGATTCACGCATAAAAAATTTAATTTTAATGAGAAAACAAGAAATTAATGCAAAATTAGTACTAATACGTGTCCCTTCTATTCAAGAGATCCCGGATGTTGTTGCATTTACAGATTATAGTGTACAATCAGAACTTCAAGTAATTAAATTACTCAATAAGAAAGCATATGCAAAAGGAAAGATACATAAAATTATCCTAATGATAGATATGGGAGATTTAAGGGAGGGAATTAATCCCAATCAGATTGATTTTTATATTGAAGAAATTTCTCGTCTCCAAAACGTTGAGATTAGAGGCCTAGCAACAAATTTAAAATGTTTTGGTGGTATAATTCCAGATTCAACCAATATGAGGGAGTTTTCCAACTTAGCAGAGCGAATTCAGCATGAATATGGAGTTGCATTAGATTTTGTATCTGCAGGTAACTCTGCAAACTTACAGTGGTTAAGAAACACTGAAGATGTTGGATTAATTAATAATTTGAGAATTGGAGAAGCATTATTCTTTGGATGGGAAACAATAGATTACAAGCGAATTATTTCGCTCCATTCGAATGTCATTACTTTAAAATCTCAAATAGTAGAAATAAAAAATCGAAATTTAACCCCAAGAGGAAGAATTCATTCCAATGCATTTGGTGAGCAAATTTCAAGTGTATCGGAGATTTTTTCTCGAAAATCGGATTCTAACGTTAAAATTCGTAAACAAATGTTAGTGAACATAGGAAGACAAGATCTTGATCTTAACGGAATAAAGCCGGTAGATGCTATAAAAATTTTAGGAGCATCAAGTGATTATTTGATTACTACTCCATTGAATTCCCAAAAATTTCAAATTGGTCAGGATTTACATTTCGGATTAAATTATTCTGCATTAATGCGTTTAATGATAAGTCCTTTTGTGGATAAAAAATACATCAAAACAAAAGAAATTGTATTATATTCGAAAATATCTAATTAATTTCTTTTGGGATATTAAAATTAGTAAAAAACAATATCAAAAACAAATTGAACTATTTAATGAAAATTGAGAATAGTGATTAAAATATATCTTTTCCTCCAAGTTATGAAGTAATCAATCAGTAGTCCTTGATGGAACTAAACTATTTCACCATTCTTGTAGGCATGAAATTCACGTTTGATATAATTTTCGAATGTAGATTTCATATATTTAATAGAATGTGTCCCATCTTTTGATAATAAATGGTGCTTCTTT
>JAEOUK010000065.1 GCA_016839385.1 Promethearchaeota archaeon | reverse complement strand
ATGTTGTTATTCGATTCAATCTTACTCTTTCAGTTGATTATGCTTTTGAGCCATGGACAAACAGTTCCGCTGATAAAGACCACCAATTGGATTTATTGGATATACAAGAAGGGCAATGGGTGGAAAAGGGAGAGAAAATTGCTTCTTTCCTTAATATAGGAAGTGGAGCTCATATACATTTCATGGTCCATGAAAATAATGTACCACAATGTCCCGGAAAATATCTCGGTAATGCGGATTACATTGAGTTAATGGAAATGATCCATTCGTTTGAACCGATATGGAATCTTTGCTATGGCTGATTTAACATAAAACCTTAGAACTTCCATTTTCAATATTGCCTTGGATTTCTCTAAATCGGGATAATATTTTCAATGAGAATTTTTTCTTCTTCAAATAACGGAATTGCTTTCATCATACTCCAAAGAGTCAAATATTCACTCTGGAGACCATCAGTTTTTGCCTGTAATAGTAATTTTAAGAGCTTGATAGAAAATGTCGATTGAAGGAATCTTCCTTCAAAATAATCTTGAAGTTTTGTTAGTTCTGAACCTAAATTAAGTATACACAATGATCCTAAGAAAACAAGAACACTAGTGGTGTCATAATCCCGTCTTTCAAGTTGCTTATTTGCAATATCAAAATATCCTTGGGCAGCAGATTCAAAATTTTTAAGTTTCAATGCATCTAGAATTTCGGTATAAATTCGTTTGAATGTATTCCTTTTCCGAAATACTTCCATCAACCGTTCTTTCTCTTCACGAATAGTCTTATTAAGAATGGATATTTTTTGGTTGTAATCTTGTTTTGAAATGATATTCACTTCCAATTATAGAAATTAAACCGGAATGACAATTTATGAATTACTCGTGGTATTGAGCAATATGAACATTTATTTTGAAACTCGATTTGTGTCTAATTTTTGCAGGTAATTTAAAGATTTTATTGACTAGTTCTATTCGAAGTTATTATCCAAACGAATAATTAATGACTACCTCCTCTAGAAATTATGGCAGAATTTTTCTTTCGAGCAAAATCAGATCTTCAAATTTACGGTAAAAAGTTCATTTTTAAAGCGAAGGGGCATGAGGAACCAGAAAAAATAGAACATACTATTATTCTTATCCATGCATTTCCCTTTTCATCGGATATATTTGTCCCAAACTTCACTAATGAAAAGATAATCAGTAAATTGAACGATATCGCTTCAAAAATAGGACCAATTCAAGTTATTCTTCCGGATCTCCCAGGTTTTGGGCAAAGTGAGTCATTCATTGAGCAACCCAAAGATCTTTTACCTTATGCAAATATAATCCATGAATTAGTTTTACATTTCGAATCTAAAGATAATATTATTGGAGGATGTTCTATGGGCGGATATATCTCTCTTGAGTATCTCCATAGGCATCCACGAAGTGTAAATGGTTTGATTCTGATTGATACCAAAGCAACTCCAGATGATATGGATGCGAAACAAAATCGGTATAAAACTATGGAAATGGTTAGAAATTCGTTAGTAGATTGGGGAAAAACGGACAAAGATGAAAATGTACATGAAAGCTTACACATTTACCGCCAATTCTTGAATCACTTGCATTCACGGATTGCATCAGAAAATACCAAAAAGAACTTACCTGATATAAGTTCCCAGATTTTGAGTATAATGCAGAAACAAAATCCACTTGCTATCATTCATGCTCTTGGTGGAATGGCTGGAAGAAAAGATACTACTAAGACTCTACACCGAGTCAAGATTCCTGTATTGATTCTTGTTGGTGAAAACGACATTTTGACTCCTCCATCAGTTGCAGAAAAAATGAGTATAGGATTGAATGAAATGACTCTAAAAACTATTCCCAAAGCAGGACATTTGTCAAATCTAGAAAATATTGATGTGTTTAATCAGGAATTTGTTCTTTGGTATGCCCAGAAAAGCGGTACACTATAAATTTCGTAGGACACCCCTTGTTGAATGGTGTATCTAAAATTTTTTTTTTTTCTTTTTCATAATCCCACAATCTATACCACCTTATCCTTGAAGAGAAGACGTTTCGAGAAGTATTCTTAGTGTCCAAACAGTTTAAATAGTTAAAAAGTTGTTTTCTATTTGATATAATAAATCCATTTTACATTTAGATTGTAAATATATAACCTCACAAAATTAGGAGATGTAATATGACTCAAACTGATGAAATGAAGCGTAAAACTCGATTTGTTCAATCTTTTACAATAATGCAATTATTGATGTATATTATCGTATTTATTGTTATTATATTCGTCAAAGATGTTACCTTCAGCTCTACTTTTACACTGGACAATTGGATTCTCGCAGTTACAAATGGAATAACGGCAATTTTTTGCTTTGCATTAATGATCCGTTCATTTTCTTTATATAGGGAAAGAAAAAGTCTTCAAAATGCGTATTTAGCAGGATTTTTCCTATTTACCTGGATTCCATCCCTTATCATTACTATTGTTGCGTTAGTGGTACCGAGTGATGCGAATTTAAATTATTTCCTATCGTTAGCCATCTTCTTCCTAACTCCTGGAAGCACTGTGTTCTTAGCAACATTTATTTCCGAAACCTTTTATGGTTCAATTGATTCCACCGCTAAATTAGGACAGCTATTATTTTTCATAACCCAGTTTAGTGCTACGATTGCTAATGTAATAGGATTACTACTTGTCCTACGTGAACATTATTCCAATCCGTACACAGGATGGGGATTGATATTAATCCAGATTTTTGGAGGATTTTTTATCTTATTAAATGTATTTCTCCATTTTCTACTGTTTTACAATGCTGTTAGGTTGAGACCAAAAGTTGATGGTAAGAAACTGAAAACTGGATTAAGTTTACTTGCAGCTACTGGAATTCTTCTTGGATTGGTTTATTTTGGGAGATTATTCACTTTCCTATTACTTGATCTTGCCATTTTAGGTATTTATCAAGATTATTTCATATACGGCTTGGATATTCTATTCTTTATCGGATATCTGACAATGTACCTTGGAGTAGCAGTTCCTGGAAGAAAAAATCAATAATAATTTTATTCTCTTTTTTTATGCCATGCAGAACTATAGTCTTT
>JAEOUK010000064.1 GCA_016839385.1 Promethearchaeota archaeon | reverse complement strand
TAACAATACATAAAATTCTGTGTTTTGTGCTTCTTCTTGTCATTTGAATCATCATTGAACTTGTGTATTCTTTTTCTATACCTCATCCTATTCTAATTACTACTACCAAGGTAATTACGAATGCTGTTATGAAGAACCCCATGCTGAATCCAGCTATACGTAACATAACACGAGTCCTTATACCAGGACGTTTCACCATAGATAGAATACAAAGCACGTATCCTATCATCGGAAGGATCAACACAACTATAACAGTCATCATAAAGTGCAAATTGACGAATATTCCATAACCAAAAAGTGCAATTATAAAACCAATAACTCCTGCAAAAATACTTGAAGCAATACCATACATCACTCCAAAAAAAAGATAGATAAAAAAGGATTCATATAATGATTCTCCAGAAGGAATTTCGGTGAATTCTTCCATTGGATTAGGTATTCGATTAGCTCTATTTTCTCCCATGATACTAGTAAAGATTTTTGCAAATTAAAGGGTATTGCATAATCATGTCGGACTTTCTTATAATAAGAATGTATTGAGAAAGTAAGCAATGATTCTATTCATGCGGAACTAATCTGATTTGAAAAAACATTGTGAATATAGGATGATCTTTAAATGCCTTTATCGTAATGCGAGTCTTTTCTTTTTGAGATCTACTAATGTAAGAATGTAAAAGATAACTCCTACAACAAAAATCCCAATATCCATAATCAAAGCTCCCGCCCATGTGCTGTACACCCCAAGACCAATAGCTTGAGCATCATTAAACAGTAATGGGACTTTCATAGACTCACCAATAATCATAGGCCATCCGATAACATCCAATACCCAATGACTGAATACTAATAAAGATATAACGATGCTAGTATACCAGATTGAGAGTTTGGACTCACTGTTTCCCTTTTTCTCCATTTTCTTATTGTATATATACACTCCCAGATAAGTAATTCCTCCTGAGAGGAATGACCATATAATACTCATAAACAATCCATGGGAAATCCAAATCGGGGGATGTGGCCATATTAGTGCAATAAATGAAATTAAATCCAACAGGAAACAAGATATAAGAAGGAATATGACGGGAATCTTAGGTGCAATGCGCTTGAATCCAAATCCAAGACCAAAATGTGCTAATGCAGGCATACTGGGATAATGGAAATTTAATCTTTTAAAAGAATTTTAGACCATTACTTAGTTGGTGATAACTGTAGAATTGGTGTTCTTCGGAATAAAAAAGCTTTGAAAAGCGATAGTAGTCTAATGTTGGGATAAAATCGTGATGATTTTGTGATTTATGTTGTCCAATTGCTGGATTACTTTGAAATTCTCTCTTGGGTATGTATAAGTTATTAGTTGAATTTACGGTTATTCTGCATTACTGGTTTTTGAGTGAGACATATCATCAACCCTCTGCTTTTTCATATCCTTTTGATACCTTTCAAGTGCGTCTTTAATATTTCCGTTACAGTGAGGACAAAATCGATACAAGGGTTCTTCGAGGTCTTTCCCACAATGAGGGCATTTATAGGGTAGCATTTTTTACTCGTCTCATATTGAGTCGATGATACATATAAAGCCTTTGGAATAGGATTATAATTCGTAGGATGAGAGTAGCATATGAGAGATGGGTGTAGATATTTTTTTTAATGCTAATGCTTATTAGACGAACTTTCTCATTAAATTTTTATCACTTAGTAATAAATGCTTAAAATTAGTGATAGAAAGGTTATTGCATGATGTCAAATAATAAAGGAATTGCCCTCATCATAATTTCTCTTGTCGTAGGTGCAACTGGTGTTGGATTGGGGGCATATTCAATAATCAAGTATGAAGTTATTCAAGGTCCAGCGGGACCCCAAGGTCTTCCAGGAGAACCTGGTTCGGATGGAGCAGATGGGGTAGACGGAATTGATGGAATAAATGGTACGTTTCTAAACCCAGCCGGAATTTGGGAATCCGTAACTGGCAGTGGAATTGTTTTCAATTTGAGTTTAGGAGATATACGACTTAATCGAAGCGGATTTTTCACCCTCGACGAATACAATGAGACTATTACTCTGATAAAACTAGGTTGGTATAAATTTAATGTGAGAATCAGATTGACGGGATTGACTTCTACAGCAGATTACTACGTCACGCTTATTGGATATACTCTAGAATATTTAGATAATATTCCCTATCCGCAAGATACCACCTATTTTGTGAACGCATTTGGTTATATTTATAGTGATGGGAATGACTATTTCATCTTGCACTGTTATAATTATGACGGAGATTCATTTTCGGTAGATCTAGACCAAGGATTTAATCAAGTAGTTCTCGAATACGTTGGGGAACTATAAATTCATATTACATTTTTTTGAATGCTGGATATCTTGTATTTTCCACCAAATCTTCGGTTACATCAGGTTCTTTCACTGATACCCCAGTAAGTTTCTCTTCTTCATTCATACTGGGTTGTTGAAAAATGAAAAAGCTTAGAGATCGTTAAAATGATCCCAAATATTGTGAAAGAGATTAAGAGTAGAATCGGAAAACCAGGAATAGTATCCCGATATGGTTTACCATTGACAAACTCCAATGTATATTGGGTTTTTAAGCTAATATAAAAAGGGGGTCCTCTAATACAACTGCCATTACATTCAAGACGTGATTCATGACGTTCTAAGACGCCTTGTTTATTGTGGATGATTATTATGTGACAAGTCATCGATTCGTTCCCATTTTGTTTTGTGTATTGAAATTCGATGCCATAATCTCTCTGAATGGACCCTTTACTGATTAAGGTCCCATTATCTTCTGAAATGTACGAATCTATAATTTTATCTGCTTGTTTTCCCATTGCTGAACCTATAGGGAGGTATACAGTATAGGGAGCTAATTTTGAATAAGTTTCGCTCCCTACCAATTCAAAAACTTTAGCTAAATAAGAATATTCAGTTCCAATTATCTGCCAGTCAATTTCGTCTAATTCTGATCCAGAATTAAGTGGTTCGGTCAATTCTGGAGAGATTTCTTCCGTTCCGTTAATCCATGTCTCATTATCGTGATCTGTAATAGCTGATATTCGATGACGATAATACCGTAGAGAAATCAGGGTATCATTTCCATAGTCTTCCTTCATCCATACAATTTCATCTCCCACCTTGACGCCAGGTTCTAGGTTTAACGCGACAGTATCCGAAATACACTCAAAATACAAGGAACCTGTCAAAACTAAGAAGAGATATACGAATAGCAAATAATTACTACATTTCATTTTTCTTTCGGATTATGTTATGACCAGCGAGTTTATAAAATACATCTGAAGGACAAGCGAAATACATAAGAATTAGAAAAAAATTGCCCTCGTCAGGAACAGATTCTTATCGGTTACCCGCAGCTGATGTTAGGTGGGCTGCGGACCAAGGATTTAATCACGTAGTTCTCGAATATGTTGGAGAACTATAAATTCATTTTCAATTTTTATGAATACTTGTTTTCTGGCGTTTCCCACCATATCTACGTTTACATGATTATTATGGGATAAGACATTGATTTGTTCCCATTTTACGTTCTATATTGAAATTCGATGCTATAATCCCTCGGCATTGACTTTTTAAAAGATTTTTAGACCACTAGGTACTCGGTGATTATTAAATAAACGAGAATTCCTCTGCAAGTCTCTAGAAAAAGTATATTAATAGAAAATGAGGTTAATTCTGTGAGGGATATAATATTACTCATCGTCTAAGGTATGGATTAATTTCCTTTATGTTGTTTGGTATAAGTTTCATAGTATTTCTCCTCATTGGAGCAATTTTATCACTTAGTGGATCATCTCTAACCGTTTGGTTGATTAATATTTCTGCTTGGGGTATTTTGGAAATCATTTCGATAATTTTTGGAATTCTAGCACTT
>JAEOUK010000346.1 GCA_016839385.1 Promethearchaeota archaeon | reverse complement strand
GGATTTGAACCCCCGAACTACTAAAGACTGGATTCTGAGTCCAGCGCCTTTGACCAGACTCGGCAACCTCTGCATATTTGGTATTTTGTTTTGAAAAGGGATTGGTGAAAATATCAACCACGTTTTATTAATTTTAACAACTAGTATATGTATAAGATGAAATTTGGTTCTGAAAATGATGAAATCAACCTTGCTCTTCAAAAAATAACAAGATATCAATACGATGTTTTCCTAAGTTATTCAAAAAAAAATGAATGTATTGCTAAAAAACTCGATAAATTTTTGACTAAAAATGATTTTGCGATTTTTTTTGCTCCTAAAGCTTTAAAAGAACTTGAACTTCAAAAATATAATCGTTGGGTAGACCCTCTTAACCAAGGTATGCAACACTCGTGCAATTTCATTGCATTGATGTCATCAACATATTTAACGAGCTCATGGTGTCTTTTGGAATTATTTGGATTTAGAAATCTAAAAAAAGGAAATCCCAAGCGTTGTATGAACATTTATGGGATAGAACATGTATCGGATGGTATATTGGATGAATTCCAATCGATTCTTTTAACTCAATTTGTAAATAAATTTGACGAGTTTTTAGAATACTTCTTGAATATTGTGAAAAACAGTTCTCTAAAAAAAGGGGATCTAATTCAACCTTTAGCTCCGAGAACCTTTATTCCACTACCACTACGAGAAAAATATGGATTGATAGCACCATGGGCTAAAGATTCACAAACTCCTGGGGGACATCCAGCAGGACCTTCCTATATTGAATATGAAAATGTCGTCAGAGAATTAATGGTAAAAGTGTTGCGAGGTACGAAACCTGAAAAATTAAGGGATTCCTTTCAAGGATGGTTTTACAAGGACATAGCACTAAAAAAAGCAATTGAAGATGCTATAGATTTCCTCCAACTAGGTGTATCCCCCTATAATTGACCCATTTAAGTGTATTTAAGAATTAATTGTATAATTGAAAAAATCTAAGTAATGATTTAGAAATAAAAGCAAAATGGATTATATTTGCAGTATTATTTTTGTTAATATCTTTAGAATTTACGTCACGAACCGTACTAATTTATATACTAATGATGAGCTTCTCTCTATTGGTGACTCTAGATGGGAGAGACTGAAGAATGGGATATTGATCCAGAGGATACCTTTTCGATAATACTGTACAAATTGAATGATGAAGAAGAAAGATTTGATCGTATCGAAATAAAATCTCTCGAAGAAATTCATCCCTATCTCGTGTTTAATAATATATTGTTGATTATTGATACAAAAGGGCATAGTGCGTATTTATGGGTTGGAAATGAAGCGACAGTTCATATGAAATTCATCGCTGCGAGAATTGCTACTCAAGTGCGCGATTTATGGGGTTCAATGTCAACAATGCACATGCATCATATTGAAGAATTCGATGAACCCTCGGAGTTCAAAAAGTTATTGCAGCTCCCTTAAGTATTATATAATTATTCAGACATATTGTTTAAATTTTTAAGAATGAAAAACTAATTTCCCTATATATTGATTTTTCTGATTGAAACACAAAACTAAGTGAGACAAACATCCATGGAAAAAGTCGAAAGAGAAAAAAAACCTATTCAAGTTTTTCAATTAAACGATCAAGAGGGTGAATATGAGGAATTAGATTTAGATCCTGGAATAAAACTATATGAACTCCTCGATCCAGCTTATATATTACTATTTTTAGATCCGAATGAATACAAAGCATGGAACTGGCAAGGTAGTGAAGCTTCTACCCGAATGAAATTCTTGTCTGCAAAGCTTGCACCTTCCATTCGTGATAAAGCAGCGGTTGCAATGAAAATAATTACTGTAGATGACGGTTCTGAGCCAGGTCCTTTCAAAAAAATGGTTGGATTACTTGATGAAGTAGATTTAGAGAATGTGCCTGATCAAGATACCGGTAGAATTACAGATGAAAAAGATTACGAATTGCTGGATCTGTTAAAACGCGAAAAACTTCTTTTAGTCCTAGCGAAAACCAAACTTCCAATTGAGTATAAACGGGAATTAGTTGTAGTTAACGAAAAAATTTTCAAATATAAAGTAATGGACAAACATGTAAATGGTCAATTAATCCAAGAAGAAGAGTTGATTCCTTTATCTGAGAGTGTTCCCGATGGTCCTTATACATTTAGTGATTACATCCCTCGGATGTTAT
>JAEOUK010000729.1 GCA_016839385.1 Promethearchaeota archaeon | reverse complement strand
TGTCTTCCTATATTCCCAATTTCTTCGTTAAATGAGCCCGATTGAATAGAAATTCCTCCTAATAACAATTCATATGTAATTAAATTCGCATATGTTGGACCAAGGAGGGACTCATAGCCTGATTCTACCTTACTCACATTAAATAATGCTCTTAACTTCAATACAGAACCCCACTCAATCTCAATATAATCTGTGGGGTTTAATGATAACAGTTCCGTTTGAAACTTGCTCAGATCGATTGAAATTCTAAATTCAAGAGAATCTTTATTAACCACGATGAAGCTAACATTATACACTGCAGCAGGCCCTCCAGTCGTATCGTTAAACAGTCTGTTCACTCCAAAAAATTCAATTTGAAGCGCATAGTCCCCACCTATCCCTGAAGAATTCAACCACCTTAATGTGGCTTTTCCATTTATGTCAGTGGTCAAATTAACAATACTCGCACCTAATGGATCGTCAACTGTCAACTTAAGCTTGGCTCCACTCACGGGACTGATTGGTACGTTAATTGTCTGTATTGTAAATTCTACTGTCGTTAGCTCTACTTGAAGGTGAATGGTCGTGTTTACCGTAGTAATATCTCCTGACGTAAGGACAAGCGTGGAAGGATTATAGAGCGCATCCTGGTAGTAGACGGTATAGTTGTACTCGGAAGGAGGCGCGTTTACCCACCAAAATCGAGTACGTCCGGTTGGATCGAGGTAACACTTTTTAATGGTGTGAGTATCGTTTCCAACCATAATCCAACCGGTTTCCAGGGGAATTCCGTCAATATCTGTTACTTCAAAGAAATGGGTACTAACATCGCAAACTAAGTTAATGGTTTGAAATGGTTGATCTAGTAAGATTGCTTGTGAAGTAATGTTAACCAGTTCAGTTACTCCTGCGATATCTGAATGTATTGTTGCAGTAAAGTTATATTCTCCTCCAATTATATCGGAAAAACTAATTTTCCCATCAGTGTCAGTAATATCTGTTTCAATTAAATTAGAAAATTGATACATCGAAATTGTAATATTTGGTAGTGAGATACCATATAAATCAATGGCATTAACTGAAACATCAACTTCTACAATTGGTTGAGAATATTTTTCACTACTTATATTGAAAAAGGTAGTAGGACTAAATTGGTTGTAATATTCAGTGGCAACCCATCCATCAGATCTGTAGGTATCTAATATCCGAAATTCATCTAAATACCCCTTAAAACTATTTGAAGACGAACCAAAATAAAAGGAAGTCGTATCTGTAATAAGAGGATATCCTCCTATATTTGTAGAAGGACCTAATTGACCATTAATATACGATTTTAGGTAGGTTCCATCGTAGGAATATGTGATATAATTCCATTGTAATCGATTAATCCCTACATTATTATATGTCGTACCATAAGTAACGAATTGAATGTCAGATTGATATCTTGCTGCACCAGCAGGCATCCAATTTTGACGCCAAAATCGATTCATTCTAACAGAAGATTGTTTGTAAAATACTCTCCCTTCCGTTGCTTCCATTTCTGCATCAGTTGCATAATTAGGATACACCCAAAAAGAAAAGGTAAATATATTATCTCCATCAAAAAATTCTGATCCTTTATCGATAATTATTCTATTATCACCTGATCCTGTAAAGTATCTCGCTCCATCTATAATACTTGTTGCAGAAAATTGAGTACCAAAAGGAGTTCCATCATAATCATTTGAAGTTGAATCTTTAATATAATTCCCTGCTCCTGAAACCTCACTGAAATGCCATACTGATTTATAATCTAACCATACTCTTGACGGATTTTGGCGCGAACTCATAGTGGCATTTCCATAATGCATTGTTATTTGAGTATCGACTGCTGTGGATAAATAAGGGATGCGAACCCACGCAATTAACTGAGCATGAGTATTATTATAAGATTGATTAAATAGTTCTATCTGATGGTCCAACCATTGCCCATTCGCAGAGAAAGCAATATCATCACCGTCATTTTGAACATCATTGCGTAAATCATTATCAAAAAGAGAGACTAAAAACGGGAAATTAATGTGACTTCCTATTCCGTCGACTTTTGTATGATCGATTGTAATAATTTTATGATACTCAAAGTAATCAGCATTAGGAATGATATCATTTACTAATTGTTCTGTTCCTATTGTACCAAATGAACTAGGATCATTTTGGTTATCATATTCTGTTTTTAACCAGTCATCGGATCGAATCGTTGAAGAAATTCTAACTTCATCAACGATAGCATCAAGAGCTCTTGCACCAGTTGGGCTATTTCCAATCGTAATAGGCCAATTATTAATTCGTAACGATCCAGTTTTACTAAATGAACCGACGGGGGTTCCATCCAATGAAAAATAAATGTTTGAACCGTCATACTTTATCGCTATTAAGTACCATGTATCAATTGAAAGGTCGCCAGAAGTAGCAACTACACTGGAAGTACCTGATAAATCACTTCTTCCTGTCTTAATTCTCCCTCTTAATCTATCGGGGGGTTGATTCCAGGTTCCGAGCATCCAAACATGATCCTGCTCACCATCGCTTGTGCCTGAATTTTTAGATAAAATCCTGGCATCTTGAATACTAAAAGATTCAAACTTAACCCATGTTTGAATTGTGATCTGGGATCCAGCAACGCTCCATGTTCCTAAGTTAATATTATCGGAAATGTCGTCTCTTTCAAAATCTTGACCATCACCTATTTTACCTGCGACATCCACCGATCCCGTGTTAACTCCATCTCTATTATGAGATGTAGCATCTAGAAAGTCATCATTTAAGTGATAAACACCTTCATAGTCACTATCCCACACACCTTCTGAATTTTCTCGAGAACTCATCGTTGAATTTCCATAGTACATGGCAATAACTGTATTTACAGTAGAATATAAATAAGGAATTTGAACCCACACCATTATTTGAGCTTCGGTATCGCTATAGCTTTGATTAAATATGACTATTTCATGATCTAACCAATCTCCGTTAAAGGCAAAGGCTATATCATCTCCATCTGGCTGAACATGGTATTTTAAATCTTCATCAACAAAAGAAAACAAGAATGGAAAATTATAATGAACACCACTTCCAGCTATCTCATTTTGATCTATAGTAAGAAATTTATAGAATGTAAAATATTGAGAATTAGGAGGGTCCCAAACGACATCTTGTTCAACACCAATAGAGTAAAAAGAGTTAGGATCATATTGATTATTAAATTCGGTTTCATACCATTCAAGAGAACGAGCGTTTGAAGATATTCTAAACTCCTCAATTAATCCACCAATAGGATCAGTATGATCTGTGTCAGAACCGATATTATAACCTGTCCAAGAAGAAGAAGTTCCTAAAGCTTCTGGATCGTAATCCTCTCTATCAAGCGTTCCGTTAATATAATGTTTTTGACGCCCAACCGATCCACCTTGCCATGTCATGACAAAATGATAAAATTGATCCGTCCAACCGTTAAATAATCCCGTTGTAGAACTTACATTTCCAAGATTATTACGGATTCGGGTGGTAATGAAATTGGAGGTTTCTAAACGAACATCTGGATAGCTCCATCTTGCAGTGAAATATCGTTGGTAAGTTGCATACACTTGAGGTCTAAACCACATCTCGATGGAAAGGGCGCTTGTTGGATTAGAAAAACCTGAAGTAAGTTCAAGATATTCAGTGTTAACTCCACCAAACTGGATAGCTTTACCAATAATTCCATCCACTAGATCTCCCGAGTTAAATCCCGTACCAGGAGTTAGATCGTAATTATTAATTGTACTATCCCTAACAGAGGAAGATGATGGATCTTGGTTCATATGATAAACAGCTTTATAAGAACTATCCCAAACTCCTTCAGGATTTTGTCGCGAGCTCATTGTTGAATTACCATAATACATTCTGATAATCGTATCTAATGATGTTGATAATGCGGGAATTCGAACCCAAACAACCAGTTTAGCATGCGTTCCATTATATGTTTGAACAAATAATTCTATTTCATGATCTAACCAAATATTATTAGAAGAAAAGGCAATATCGTCTCCATCTGATTGAACATCGAATCGAAGATTTGTATCAAAGAGTGAAATCAAAAAAGGAAAATTTGTAAAACCGCTTGTTCCTGATACTTGGTTATGATCTATGGTTATAATTTTAAAGTGATTAAAATAGTGAGCATTTATAGGAGCGTTTAGTTTTGGTGTTAATTTTGTTTTATCTATTATATCCTTGGTATCCTGTTCATTAAATTTACCATCAAATAAATTAGAAAACAATGGTAAATTAATGATCATCGGGATAATTAGTGTAAATAATAAGAAAATCAATACCTTAAATTTTTTTTTAGTAAATATCGAAATTTTTCGTCTAGACTTCATTTTTATTCAAATGTACGTATAAAATTAGGTTACATAAAATATGCAATAGTATTTGCAAGATAAATGTCACTTCCACTATTTATATTTAAAGATTTTATACCTATAATCCTCTAATTTTTGATGCAAGAAATAAAATAAAAAAAAAAGTTTTATTTATTCTTTATTTGTTGATTTTAGTTTGAAGTAGACATCTTCAAGAATGTTAAGGTATTCAATTAAGGCTCTTTTAACCTTCGACTTCTGTTCATATGCAGATTTTATAGCTTTCAATAAATATTTTGGAAAAATAAAATCAATATATAAATCTGTGAGAAGGGCATAGTATTCAACATTTTTTTCGTCATGAAAGACTTTTAGCATCTTATTATCATAAAGTATTTTCAAAATACTATAAAAATCATTGACTCCTTTCTTTTGAAGTTTTGTAAGATCTTCCCTTGTAACTATCGCACTTCTTAACAACCTCAAAGTTTCATAAACTTGCGGATTTGATATGACTTCAGCTATTTTTATATTATCTTCTTCTGTGGGGTGATATGTTTGGAAAAAGTTTGTAACATCATTATGATATTCCTTGGCAAATTGAGATGGTAAGCCATAGCTGGTGACCTTATCAAGTAATTTAAGGGGTGGTATTCTAACAAGAAAAATATCGTTAGTAAGAAAAACTAGCTCAGAGGGCATGTCTTTGATAGAACTTACTTTTAGAATATCTAATTTAATCAATTCACTTAAAATAGCATCCAAATCTACAAACCCCTGTATATATTTATCTTTGAGCCAGATTAAGAGCTCAGATTTAAGTACAACTCCTTCATCTCTTAAAAGATTTATGATTAATCTTTTTATTTTATTTTGATATGTAATAGCAAGAAGTTCCTCGTGGCTAAGTGAAGGATATAGTGATATTCGCTGGAACAAAGATGGTATTAACTTTATATAAGATTCTTCCTCCAAATTTTCTAAAAGAATTCTTAATGTGTCTGCAATACTACCTTCGTAGACATCAGGATCATCATCGAGGTTCAAAATTAATAGTAGATAATACCCCTCTTCTGGTCCAGTGTAATATGATACGATATTTGTAGCTTCTGCTGTTAATGTTATTAATCCTTTTTCTCCACTGTATTCATGTATGCTATATATCTGCATTAGAGTTTTTTCCGAAATATTGATTTCTGTTGGATATTTGACTTTAATTTCAGTACCACTTCTCTCGTCCCATTTCATTAATACTAATCCAAGGGGTTTATTATCATGTTCTTTTGATGAACCTAACATTCCCTTTTTTGTGAAAGATTTCTTATCTTTCTCGAGAGTTATTCCAAAGATTTCTTCTAACGATAATCCTAGTTTATTCCATTCATTCTTTATTATCTCGGCTATGAAAACCTCTTTATCGCGATATAGAAGCGAATCTGCAATAGCTTTATCATCTTTTATAGACTTTTTCATAGCTCTAACTTTTTTTACAAAAGAAGGTATTCTTGCATTTTGACGAATTCTATAACCTGCAATGCTTCCAACTATAGCTATCACGGCAAATAGAATCAACAAGAAATAAAAAGTCGGAATTCCTGGAAGTATTTCATGCATTTCAACAACAATTGTAATTGATAGTTCTATAGGATTGTAATTATTCTTAGAAATACGAATTATCCCTATAAGAGTTTTTGAAGCGAAAAATGCATCTACATTATTAGTTAAATAATTAAAAGTGTATGTTCCGTTCCCATTATGCAAAAATTCATAAGTATTACCACTTATAATAAATTCTACAGTCGCGTCAATCACAGGGAAATCATTTCGGGTAGGATCAGTCAAAGTTAATCCTAGTGGAACTGGTTTGCCTTGAATTACATTAGTTTGTTTATTCTGAAGATTTTCACTTAGGACAT
>JAEOUK010000063.1 GCA_016839385.1 Promethearchaeota archaeon | reverse complement strand
TTTATAGCAGATGAATATACAATCTCTGCAAAAAACCCTCACATTATCGGACTTACCGCATCTCCTGGGAAAGATATTGATCGCATTAATAACCTTATTGAAAAACTTCGAATCGAAAAAGTCTGCATCAAAACGGAAACTGATTCAGATGTAAAGGAATATATTTACCCGATTGATGTTTTTGTTGATAGAATTAACCTTCCTATCGATATCGTAGAAATTCAAGTTGTTATCGACAGTGCAATTCAAGAGATTATTCAATATCTTATTAATTTTGATGTGATGCCTGTGAAGCGATATTACTCTAAAATTGATTTTTTAATGCTTAATCAAGATATCCGAATGCATGAATATTGTAATCATAATCCGGAAGAAGATTACAACTTTCCCAATATTCGCACTGCTTTGGACTCTAATCCTGATAGAATTCCTGACTATATTATGATGATAAATGCAGGAATTTACTGGTATCATCTTCAAGAATTACTCACTACTCAAAGTCCTCAATTATTTCTGAAATATCATGAGAAATTATGTGATAGAGCTTCCCAAAAATCCTCAAGTGCCCAAAAAGTAGTGCATAGTAAATATTTCACGCAATTTATTGATGCAAAGCTCTCATTACTGGAATTAATTGATTCTCCAAAAATTTCAACTACTATTAAAATTATTGATGATACATTTTCGATTAAATCCGATGCAAAAATAATAATTTTTACTCAATTTCGAGATATGGCTTCTATAATAACCGATAGAATAAATGCACTTAATCAAGAAGGAATAAAAGCAGCGAGATTTGTAGGTCAAGCATCGAAATTTGACGATATGGGATTGTCCCAGTCTATGCAACAACAACTTATTCAATATTTCAAGAAAAATGATGTCTCTGTGTTGGTCGCCACTTCAATTGCTGAAGAAGGATTGGATATTCCTAATGTGGATTGTGTAATTTTTTATGAACCTGTTCCAAGTGAGATCAGATTAATTCAAAGAAGAGGTCGAACAGGGAGGTCTTCCAGAGGTACTTGCCATATTTTATGTGCAAATGATACACTAGATGATATATTCTTGAATGTTTCCTTCCGAAAAGAAAAGAAAATGAAAAACATATTGATTTCCAAGGAAGAGGTCGAATTGTATTCAGCTATCAATCGGAAACCCAATGAATTTGTTCATTCCGTTAAGAAAGAGTCGGAGATTTATCAATTTTTTACGGATATTGCTGAACGCAGGAAATTAACAACACAAAAAGATATTAAAATGGTAAGAATGTTAAGTCAATCTGATGCAGAGAACCGAAGAATAATGAAACTAAAAAGATATGGTATTAATGACTTAACCAAAGAATTAGGGGAGCTCTCTGTTGAAAGACTGAAGAAAAAGGATGTTAACAAACAAGTACTACAGCAACAAAAACGTGCAGCCAAAATTGAAAAACGTCAACAAAAAATCGAGTTAAAATTGAAAACTATGAAACAATCTCGAGATACTAAAAATTGATGCGAATTGTTCCTTTCTGTGGTCGAATTATATATTTATCTTCCTCCAATTCTTTCAAACATTTATAGTAGCTAGATTTACTAAGTTTTGTACGAACTCGTTCAAATAAAACTCCACTAGGAAGTTCTTTGTGTAAAATTAGCGCAGTAAGAATTTTTGAGTGTAAGGGAGTTCCATCATAAGTTAACAATCTGGAAAGACGTTTATTAAAATCATGTTCAACTTCTGTTAATGAGGATACTTTTTCAGCTAAATGTAACATCACTTCTTCTCGTGCATTTATAATTGAAAAACTGTATTCATACACATCAATTAGCTCTTTGAATAAAATTTCTTGTGATCCTGAAAGTTTTTCTAGTAAGACTTGGTCAAATCTTTCGATAATCTTCCTATAATCTTGCCCATCTTCAAGTTTTGACAAAAATAAAGCTATGACTTTTTTATGATTATCATTGTAAAATGAAAGAACATTCACATCATCATCGCGATGGGACATAATAGAACTAATGAAATTGTGAGAAATTTGAATTTGTTGGATATGTTCGTTGCTAACTTCGAAATTGGGAGGGTATTTGAAGAATTCTGTAGCTCCTTGATATGTATCCCAATGTATAATTACTAATCCAATCGGCATAAGACAAATCCTCGACTTTTTCCTAAAATATTAGAAACCTATTGAGTTAAAGGGGGATCTACCCTAAAAATTCATGGAATAAAACTTACAATCTGCATGTTATTAGGAGAAAGTTTTTGGGAAGCGTTCAATTTTATTGAATGAAAATGCGATTAATTGATACCCATTCTCATTTAGAAATGAATAGATTACACAAAAGGATCCAAGAAGTAGTTGAAGGAGCTAAACAAAATAATCTAGTAGGTATTTTTACAGCAAGTGTGTATTTAGAAACAGCACCAATTGCATTAAACCTTGCAGATCAATACAAAAATTTCATATTTCCCTGTCTTGGTTTTGCACCAGCAGAAGCGGCAAAAAAACCTACTACTTTCGAACCTTTTGTAAAATTTGTGAAAGAAAACATACATAAAATGGTGGGTTTGGGAGAAATCGGTTTAGACTACTACTGGATTAAAGATAAAGAAATACGAAAAGACGTTGAAAATAAATTCATAGAATTAATTCAGCTGGGGAATAATATCAATAAACCAATTGTCATCCATTGTCGAGAGGCTGAACAAAGAGTAATCGAACTAATTGAGGAGTACTGTACTCAAGATAAAGTACATATGCACTGTTTTTCAGGACCCAAATACTTGGTAAAACGTGCTTTAAAAAACGGATGGTATTTTAGTATCCCGACCTCTGTATTAAGTCGGAAAGAGTATCAAAATCTTGCAGATGCTGTTCCCTTAGAAAGGATGTTTTTGGAAACAGATGCTCCGTACCAAGCACCCAGTAAAAATTTGAATCCAAATGAACCGAAATATGTTGCTATGAGTGCTGTTCATATTGCTAATATGAAAAACACAACGGTAGAAAATATCGCGGAAATAACAACTGAAAATGCAATTAACTTTTATTCCTTACCATTATAGATGACAACTTGAGAACGCATTTCTTATAGGAATTGAACACTATAAATATCTCGAGTATGCCCTCTTTTTATGTGTATATATTGGAATGTATTGACAAAAAGAAAAAAAAAAGTTACTACACAGGATATACTCAAGATCTGAAAAAACGGTTTGACTTACATCGACAAGGCAAAGGAGCGAAATTTACCAAAGGGAAAGATTTAAAGCTTCTTTATTCCGAAATATTCACTAAACGTTCAGAAGCAATGAATAGGGAATTAGAAATAAAAAAAATGTCAAAAAAACAGAAAAAAGAACTTGTTTTGAATGGAGACCAAACAGAACATGCAAAACAATAATAGCGTACTTGTTATATTATGTGGTTTACCTAGTTCAGGTAAATCTTGGTTTGCAAGGGCTCTAGCTGATTATTTAATTTCACACATTCAGCATCATTCAATACACATCCTTGATATTGACAAAATTCGTTTTGAGTTATTCGGAGAAGAATTTCTCCCTGAAAATGAATCTTTTGTCCGAGAAACTGCAATAATGCAAGCTCATGAATACCTACAATCAAAATCGGTTACAATAATTGATGATGTTAATTATTACAATAGCATGCGGCAAGATTTCAAGCAAATTGCAGAAGAACTTAATCAACAATTTATCATTTTTTATATTTCCACACCATTTGAGATTTGTTTAGAATGGAATAAGAATCGAAAAAACCGAATTAAAGAAAGTATTATCTTAAATATTGCTGAGAAATTTGATGTACCGGGTATGAAGTATCTGTGGGATACTCCATTCGATAATATTGATTTATCTAAGGAAGATCCAGTTCATAAAATCGTTTTACTCTCTGATCACATAATTGACTTGTTGAGCTCCAAGAATATTTCCCTTAAATCTAAAGTGTCTGAACCTAAATTCTTTGATAAATTGGATATTGACATATTTACACGGATGTTTGTCAATTTATATTCTAAACTTGTATTTTATCCCCATAAAAAACCAAGTTTTATCTCAAAATCCTCCAAGGTTCAAGAAAAATACGAAACTGCTTTGTTCAAGATTGTTGATTCCCCCCTATTCCAGCAAACTTTAACTAAATATGCTTCCAATATCGGAACACTAAATACAAAAAGAAGAAATTATATAGAAAATACTCAATTCGACAGTATTGACTCATTACATGCTATAACTGATACAAAACTTATACAAATTCTTATGGATTTTATGAAATTCCTACTATTATAAGCAAATTCATCTATTAATCGTACTAAAATCAATGAGTAAGTATTAAAACTTGGATTAATTCTACTAGAACTAGAAAGATGGAAAAAAAGGAAAACGAACGTATTCTTCGAGTTGAAGAAATAT
>JAEOUK010000345.1 GCA_016839385.1 Promethearchaeota archaeon | reverse complement strand
GATCAGAATCTGAACAATCCCGAAGGGGTTAAAGTGGATGGTATTTTTTATGGAGGAAGAGATTCCGATACAAATGTCCCCGTTTGCGAAAGTTTATCATGGGAACATGGTGTTTTCATAGGGGCAACTATAGAATCAGAAACTACTTCTGCTACGATTGGCAAAACTGGAGTAAGGAAATGCGACCCCATGGCCAATTTAGATTTTTTAGTTGTATCGTTGGGAAAATACCTTGGTAACCATTATAATTTTGGAAAACGATTAAAAAAACCCCCCAGAATTTTTGCAACGAATTACTTTCTCAAAATTGATAATACATATTGTAATGAAAAAGTCGATAAGAAGATCTGGATATTGTGGGCTGAGGGACGAATTCATAAAGAATATGATGCTATAAAAACCCCATTAGGATTTATACCTAGGTATAAAGATCTAAAGCAATTATTCCAAGATGTCTTAAATCGTATTTATACAAAGGAACAGTATGCCTATCAATTTTCAATTCGGATAAATAAGCTGTTAGAGAAATTTGGCAGAATTGAACAATTTTATAAAACAGAACCAGAAATACCGGAAACATTTTGGGCTACCTTTGAGAAGATTCGAGCAGAACTCTATCAGTTAAAAGGAAAATTTGGGAAGGAGATTGTATCTCCTTTTGAATTGTGTTAAAAAATTTTATTTTTCTTCTTCTGGGGGTTTTGTATCGTCAGGGGCTGTTTGTTTTTTTTGTAAGATTTCGTCTAATTTCTTTCTATCTTCGGGATCCATGCTTTCCATTGCTTTTTGTTGCTGTTGCATCATCTCCAAAATGAGTTCTTGTTGAATCTGTTGTTTTATTAATGGATCTTTACCAATCACATTGAATAAAACAGGAATCGATATTTTCATAGTCGCCATTTGGTTATATGCCAATTTCGCATTATCTCTCATCTCTTTTAATTCCTCTTTCGTCATAGGTTCCTGACCAATTCCTTCGCAATTTTCTTCATCAACAATGTTAAAACCTTCTCCATCATATTCCAATGGATAGGTACGACAGCTTAATGGACGATAATTATATACTAGACATTCTCGTTTTTCTAAATTAAATAAGGGACACCTAATTTCATCAATATCTGGTTCAGTTTCTTCTTCGGATTCCTCCTCAGCAAGCTCTAAATCTACCTTTCCATCTTTCTCGGCGGCTTCTTTGGCTTTTTGTTTAGCCATTTCTTTCATGAGTTTTTGTTGCTGCTCCATAAGCTTCTTGTATGGATCGAATTTTAGAGGTGCTAGAATTAGATCATAACCGCCCGTACTCGTAATATTGATTTTCAAATATGCCATAAAATTATCCAAGACACCATTTTTTGCCCACATTTCAAGGTCCCAGAACGTAATTGGTATCGGACCTCGATTTTCACAGCACCATCCACATTGTGTGCAGTGGAAGACAAATTTACTCTTACTTGTTTCTTGTGATATTTCTTCTTCGGATGCGTTTTTTTTATTTTCCTCAGTCATTTTATTCACAGCTCACCTTTTATTAAGATCCTAAAGGATAGTAATTTTTTAATTTTTTTCTGCAAGACACAATTCAAGAAAGTTTAATTTTCACTCACACTTGAATACAACTACGCTTTTGTGATTGCTATGAGTAAAAAATCCTATAAATTCGAAAAATTGAAAGATTCCGAAACTTTATCCACCACTACATATCCACACAAACACTGCCCCGTATGTAATCGCATGGTAGATCCCGCAGAAGAATACTGTTCTGAGGAATGCCAAGATCTTATCAAAAAGAAGGATAAAAAAGGAAAATTGCGAATGTGGATAATGATCGGTGTTGCAGTAGTAGCGATGGCTGTAGTTCTAGTTCTCTCTCTCGTTTTATAACATAATTTATTACTTATTTTTACCAACTACGGAAAATCGATTCCGAATCCATTTTAAATCCATTAAAATCATAAATGGTCCTAATCTGGGTCCAACAGGGCGCCCAATTAACACCATATAAATCGCTTGAAACAAATTTTTTGCATCAATCCCGGTCTTATCCCGAATTTCTATCATGGAATTTTTCAAATTTTCTTCGGTAAGTTCATTTATTTGATTCAACCATGAAGAAAACTCCTTTAAACTGAGTAATTGTTTTTCATCAAAGCTGCTAATTGTAGCATTCGAGACGGTCTTTGGTACATCAAAAAGATCCACTTTGCTTTCTAATCTGATTTTCTCTTGAGGATCTTCAGTTTCTTCAATTAGGGTTTTGATATGTTTTAGCCAATTTGCGGTTTGTTGAAGACGTTTTTTCATATATGATTTGGAAATGATAGCGGGGATTTGTTTTTGTTCTTGTGTTTGTTGAGCTTTGCTTAGAATTTCTTCAAAGGAAATATATTTACGCAATTGGGCCATATGTACAAGAAATTTGTGCGGTATTTGAGGTGGACATTCCTTTTTTACATTTTTTGATCGAATAAGAGGATATAAGAATTCAATCTCCCCTTGCTGCCGAGAATATTCTGCCTCCTCCGATTTTTTATATTTTTCCAGCTGTTCTGCAAAGCGAGTTGAAAATCGCTCTTTCACCATTTCTTCAATTTTGGTTTTTTTGTTTTTAGCAAGAAGCTTTCGCTTCTCAATGTCTTGTTCACTCCGTATTAAGAGACTGAAATGCTCCAATGCTTCTTTTTCTAGTTCTTTGGATAAGTCCTTCTCCAATCGGTTTGAATAATCATCTAGTTTTTTCTTTAGATCAAAAGGTTCTTCAAGACGATAGTATATACGCTCAATACGCTCATATTCGTCGTATAATAGGGATAACTCTTCAATTCTAAATGAAACATGTCGTGAAGGATTCGTAGATAAAAAGATCATTCGTAATAATTCCGGTTCGGCCATTGAGAGATAGGTCTTCGGCATGAATACCACTCCTTTACTAGTGCCCATATCGCTATCTCCTAAACGTACCCACTCAAATCCAAGCCCAACAGGACCCTCATAGCCATATATCTGATTACATAGGTCGATTGCTACATCCCAAGAACCCGTTATCTTTGTGAAATGATCTTTTCCAGATCCTTCGTAGACATTTTTTGGGTTCAAAGCCCATTTTGCAGGCCAGTCTAATCTCCAATTTAATTTTACTAATCCACTAGAGATCTTTACTTCTCCTGAATGTTCACACGCTGGACAAATGTATGTGACAGTGTCGTTAACTTGGTCATATTCGATAATCCTATTCGGAAATATTTCTCCCTTGCTGTTTTTGATCTGTGTTCTTTTACAGGATTCACAAACTACCATCGCCGGCATCCATTGTTCATAATCCTCATACTTTTCCGTCTTTTCTGAATCAGGCATAGCATGAGTTAGATGAGCTAATACGATTTTTTTTACTT
>JAEOUK010000344.1 GCA_016839385.1 Promethearchaeota archaeon | reverse complement strand
TATTGAACAAATAGAAGCGCCTTACGCGTTCTGATTTGATTTCTCCTTTTTTGCCATGGCATATAGACCACCAGATAACGTTCCCAAAATTAAAGTTCCTCCAATAGCAATTGCTAGAAAAACCATACTACCTGGGGCTATTAATGCGTAGCTTATCCATAATACTGCGATTAATACACCTAATAGTGCACCAATTATTTCTTTCCATGTGTTCATTTGTTATACTCTCTATTTTTTCATATATCTTCTTCATTACAGATATGTTGAAGATAATTATTAATCAGAAATCACTGAAAATAAGAACATGTTCGCTAGGTAGTAAATAATCTAATTCGATTTTCATTCAAAATAACTCTATTCAGATGTTTTTTGGTTGGATGTAAATAAAAATCCACTAAAAAAATGTTAAAATAACGATTAAGCCTCATATTTTTTTATCACATCATGGAAAAAGATCCTTCTACTCTTCCAATTTTTTTCCCGAATGGTAAATAAAAATATCAACTGCTAATTCAATTGAAATGTCTTTTCTCGCTTCGTAAATACAAGTATAAGAATATTGTAGAAAGTGCAGTTCCTATATGCCAAAATGAATGCCCTTGCAACCAAGAATCTGGATAACATAAGATTTTATCAGGTAATGATAAATTCCAGATCAGAAAACTAAAGAAAAACGAAAAAATTCCTGCAACGAACCATTTCCAATTTCGAGATATCCCATTCGTATACTTCTTGGATTTATACATTAGAATCAGGCTTATAATTTCAATAATCATTCCAATCCCAGCAAATATGCTAAAAATATACGTCGAAATCCATCCATTGTTAATAAACCATTCGGCAATCCCAAGAATACAAACTAATGGAATATACACTATTAGAAACAATTTTTCGGATTTTTTTGCAAAGCGTATAATGATATAACACAATAGAAAAAGAATGTACATGTTCATCGCAAAAGTATCCATGAACTCAGCATACCGAAGTAGGGATGCATGGAACCAAAATGATGCGATACCTATATTGAATGTAAGAAATCCATACAAAATAGAATATACACTTTGTTGGTTCATAGGATTCTGTTGTTCTTGAGGAATATTCTGATTTTTTTCAGAACCAATCCAGAGAAGTATTACTAATCCTGCAAATATCAATGCTAAATTTGACCATGTTTGCGAAGGTTCTCGAATAATAGCATCGACATGAATAGTCTCACAAAAACATGGATTAGAGGGAGTACATCCCCCATATTCTCCCTGCCAGCCTTTTAATCCGATTAAAATGAAGATAGTTCCCAAAATAAGAACATATAGAATTCCTATTAAGAAATATTTGAATCGTGATAAAACTCCCATATTTCAAAAAACATTATGTCTCCATATTACTGTTTTCTATTGGTCAAGATACAAAAGCGCCATCAGTAAAAAAATAAAAAGAATTAATTAGAACCATAATTGCTTTACAGCGAAAAATATTGTCAATCCATTTAATCCAAAACTAATGATTAGTAGGAAAATATCAAATGCTTTGTATCCTGCTATGCCGGCTAGATTGAACAAGATAAATCCGGCTGCAATAATAAGGTTTAACCAGCAACTCAAGGGTCCAACAGGTAACAAAATTGATAGCACAACCATAATAATTGGAATGACCATAATTCCTGCCATTATAAAATACATCCATTGTGAAACTGGTTTTCCATCAATTTCTCCCACAGTAAAATTCCCAGAAAATATTCTTATTACATCTCCCAGAAGATAAGTCAACATACATGCTACCCAGATCACTGAAAATTGAATTTGCAAATCCTCCATTTTTTTCACCTCTCATCTATTATTTTGACAACAACATTTCCTTTTTTGTGTCCTGCTTCTACATATTCGTGAGCACTTCGGACTTGCTCCAAGCGATAAATTTTGTCTATTACAGGTTTGATATGACCAGTTTCTACTAAGTGCATAAGTATATCTAAATTCTCAGATGATTCTTCAGTTGGCGATCGAGCTGTGAGAAACACTCCATTTGGTATCAATGATTCTTTACACTGTTTCAAATGTATCTTACGAACAGCATCGAATATTACATCGTATTTATGCCCATTTTTTGTAAAATCCTCATTTTTATAATCAATCACATGGTCTGCTTCAATGGACCTTACTAATTCTATATTGCTTGTACTACACACACCAGTGACTTCTGCTCCAAAATATTTCGCGAGTTGAACTGCATAAGTTCCAACACTTCCAGAAGCTCCATAAATTAGAATTTTTTGTCCTTTTTTGATGGATCCGTTATTTAAAAGGTATAATGCTGTCATTCCTCCAACAGGGAGTACTGCAGCATCATCAAATGAAACTCCTTCGCTTATTTTCCCTATTACACCCATCTTCCATTTATCAGGGACGCATACAAATTCTGCATTAGCACCTAATTTTAATCCACCGGTAGTTCCGAAAACTCTATCTCCAACCTTAAATGTAGTGACATCTTTACCAATTTGTTCAACCACACCAGCAAACTCTACTCCTGGTATATTTCTACGTTTCATTCCAAAAATCCCAAAAATTAATGTTAGAACTAGTGGAAGTTTACGAAGAAGTACATCTCCTGCAGTAACGCTTGCAGAATAAACCTTTACTAAAACTTCATTATTCTCAGGAATTGGTATATCTACTTCTTTCAGTTGAAGGACCTCTGGAGGACCTTGCTTTTTATAAACAATTGCTTTCATCTTAATTTTCCTTCATTCTCAAAATTCTTTTTTCAAATTCATTTTTTATTACTTATTTGTATCTATTTTTACTACGACATTTCCTCTTTTATGCCCCTTTTCAACGTAAATATGAGCTTCCGTAATTTGATCAAATGGATAAACACGATCTATTACTGGTCTCATTTTTCCCTCTTCAATCATCTTTTTCAAAACTACTATATCTTTTGCTCTTTGTTCACTAGAACCTCCACCTTTCATAATAGATGCAAATATTCCATTTGGTGCTAACATTTTAGCACATTTTGATTTGGAAGTTTTTCCAACAGCATCAAAAATAAAGTCATATTGCTCTTTTCTATTTGAAAAATCCTCTTTGGTGTAGTCTATTACTTGATCTGCTCCAATAGACTTCACCAATTCGATATTTCGTGTACTACAAACTCCAGTTACTTCAGCACCCAAATACTTTCCGATTTGAATAGCAGCAGATCCCGTACTACCTGAAGCACCATAGATAAGAATTTTTTGCCCTTCATGGATGTTAAATTTTGTGAAATAGTGATATGCACCTAAACCTCCG
>JAEOUK010000343.1 GCA_016839385.1 Promethearchaeota archaeon | reverse complement strand
GAGCTTTTTCGGATTTGCTGAAATACGCGGGGGAATAATCACATTTGAACTTTTCGAAGTTCGTGGTATAGATTTCTTGATTCCATTTGTTAACTTGGTCGAACGACAAGGTGTTTTATGGGTTCTAATCTTAATCAGTAGCTTCGCAATTCTTATCTTGGGAATTCTCGGATTATTTTCACTCATCTACGCCAGTTTTTCTGACACGAGATCGATAAGAACGGGTTTAATTGTAAAGACAATCATTCCGCATCTCTTAATCCTTTTCATGATTATTGAATGGATTCTATTTGCAGTTGCTTTTGCCAGTGCTGTTCCCACCGTGAACGTGGCAGTCGATGGATTAGGACTCGCCATGTCAATTTTAGCGATGATTTTATTCCTTGGCGCAATTTATCGAGACTATATATTCCGAAGTAAGACCATCCCTACCACAGAGGTGAAACCTTAAAAGTGCCTCGTGGTGGAGGTGGTGGTTCGCGTGGTGGTGGAGGCTTTCGAGGAGGCGGGTTTCGGGGCGGCGGAGCTAGCTTTCGATCTGGAGGCAGAGTAAGTGGTACTCCATTTGGGAGGACTGGGGCAACCCGGATCGTATCAAGATCTCCATCAGGTCCCTATCGACATTCATCTTATTATCCTCGTAGACAATATTATGGATATCATCGATATCATCGATATGGATGGTGGGGATATCGACCGTGGTATTGGCGATGGTGGTATTCTCCTTGGTGGGCTGGTTATTATTATCGCCCTTGGTATTACTCTCCAGTTTACATTGGTGGGGGGATAATCTTTGCAATCATATTTGCTTTGATAATCCTACCAATAGCAGGTGTAGCACTTTGGTTTCCATTTAGTTCTGCTGATACTGCTGGCAATGTGACATATCGCTCCACTGAAACATTATATTTTAATGAATATTGGTATGAATACGAATTCATTGAGGACACTAACCAAATCACGTATTCCGTTCAGTCTTATCCGAGTTTAATTACTTTTGCAATATGGGATCAACCGTTCGAGGATCTCCCTCGAACCACAGTTGTGGGTTCTGAACCACTCACGCAAGTTAATTTGGTCAACAATGAATATCATTATTATCAAATCTATCTGCGACCTGGTTCATCCCTTTCATACGATTTTGTGTCTTCCAGCTCAGTAGACTTCTTCATTGGTGATGGATCCGATTTGACTTTTTGGGATCAAGGAGGGTCCCCCAGTTTTTACGTGGATACACCTAACGTGCTAAATGGAACGGGAACATTACCTATAAACGTAGCACAGGACTATTATGTGGTATGGTACAACGATGAAGTCTCTCCGCTTGATGTAAATTACACCATTAGCTATAGCGCTGCAAATGTTGTAGATTTCAGCGGCACAGATTTTTATGTAGAAGGAGTTGATGAAGTCCCGCAAGATACTTTCGATGTCACAAGTACTGGAACGTGGTATTTCTTTATATACTTCGACCCGATGTACTCTCCAGAAGAATCAACTACCATCACATTTGATGTGACGTATGAAACGGGAGTTTCCTCAACAGAAAGGTGGCTTCAAATTCAGCCGATCTTAATTACTATAATAGTGGTAATCGTTATAATAGTAATTGCTGCATTTGTTGCGAGGAGAGGGCAGAAAAAGCTGAAATTAAAAGAAGGAACGGTTCCTGTTTCTAAATCCGAAACGAAAGAAAAGACAGGGACGACAGAAGAATTAAAATGTGTCCGTTGCGGTGCCAAACTTCGAGAAGACAGTAATTTCTGTCCAAACTGTGGCGGTAAGGTTGAAGGGAGAGCATTAGGTGATACTGGAACAGTTACACCAGCAGAATCTAAAATTTGCTCGTATTGTGGTAGCCAGCTAGCTTCTGGAGATAACTTCTGCAAATGGTGCGGTTCTAAAGTCGGTAAATAATAAAATCTTTTTTTTATTTTATTTTCTTCATTTTTATAAAATTTCACTTCCAAAAGTTTTTTTAAGGTTTAACATGATTCAGAATATATTCTAATCATTCCTTAGAATCGTTGATGATAATGGATTTGGGAGATCAAGACTTATCGGTTCTGGCAGAAAAAATCGTCTATTTTTTTGATTTAGATGGTACAATTTATTTAGGCGATCATTTATTTGATGGCGTTTTGGAATTGGTCAAGATCCTTCGTGACAAAAACAAAAGATTCTACTTTTTATCAAATAATTCGAGCTTGTCTACTCGTGATTACTTAAAAAAATTGAACAAATTCAATTTAAATATTACTTCAGACAACTTGATCCTTTCACAACATCCAACCTTGGATTACTTAAAAAAAGAAGGATTTGAAAAAATTTTCTTACTTGGAACTCAATCTTTAAAGGACGAGTTTTTGCGCCATGGATTCTTGTTGACAGATATTGATCCTGAAGTCATTGTTCTCGCATTCGATAAAGAATTATCCTATGAAAACTTGGTCAAGGCTTCTTACCTTCTTCAAGAAGGTTTACCATACATAGCTACTCATTTGGATGATCGTTGCCCTACTGAAAGTGGATATATCCCAGACGCTGGCGGAATTGCATGTTTATTAGAAAAAGCAACTGGAAGGATGCCAAGGGTATTTGGAAAACCAAACAAGGAGATGTTATTATTTAAATTAAATTCATTAGATGTTTCGCCCAAAGATGCCGTGATGTTCGGGGATCGACTCTATACAGATATAAAAATGGGAATAGAGGCTGGAATTACAACTTGTTGTGTCTTATCGGGAGAAATTTCACTGGAAATGATAGACCAAAATCCAGAATATAAACCCGATTTTGTAATAGAAGGAATCTGGGAATTTTTTGAAGCCTTGAAATAATGCCACGAAATTCCCATCATAATGCTTGTTAGATATCGAAAATTTTATTTCTAAAGTCTTATTATATCTCTTAAAGTTATGGAGATTTTTCATAATACCTCTATACTTTTATGATAATACCAAATTAAAATAATGACTGGGAATAAAAAAATGGCCACAACAGACAAAAAGAAATATGTCTATGATTTTAATGAAGGCAGAAAGGAAATGAAAAACCTCCTCGGGGGAAAAGGTGCCAATTTAGCAGAAATGACTAATTTAGGCTTAAATATCCCACCAGGATTCACAATCACTACGGAAGCGTGTTTGAAATACTTTGAGACCCCTAAAGAAATAATGAAACAATTGGAACCTGTTGTTATAGAACACTTAAAAAAATTAGAAAAGAATAACGGAAAAATATTTGGAGATAAAAAAAATCCGTTGTTAGTTTCGGTCCGCTCCGGTGCGCCCTCCTCAATGCCCGGAATGATGGACACGGTGCTTAACCTCGGTCTAAACGATGATTCTGTCAAAGGATTGGCTGAGCTCACTGATAACCCTCGATTTGCTTATGATTCTTGGAGAAGATTCATCCAGATGTTCGGTGATGTATGTATGGACATTAGTGCTGAGAAATTTGAGCGAATTCTTGACAAATATAAGAGAGCAATTTCAAGAACCGCCCTAGATACCGATTTAGACGTGAAAAATTTGCAAAAAGTCATTGCTGATTATAAAGCATTATATGAAAAGGAAATTGGAGAACCATTTCCACAAGATCCATATAAGCAACTGTTTATTGCCATAGAGGCTGTATTTAAATCATGGAACAACAAGCGGGCGATTACATATAGAAGGATTAATAACATCCCAAATTTTGGAACTGCTGTCAATATTCAAACGATGGTGTTTGGGAATAAAGGATGGGACTCTGCTACCGGAGTTGCATTTACTCGGGATCCTTCAACAGGAGAGAACAAAAAATTCGGGGAATACTTGACAAATGCTCAAGGAGAGGATGTAGTCGCTGGTATTAGGACTCCTAAGATGTTATCGCAAATGCAGGAGGAATTTCCAGAGATATATGAACAATTGATAAAAACCATGGAGAATCTTGAAAATCATTACAGAGACATGCAAGATATCGAGTTTACCGTAGAGAAAGGAATATTATACATCCTTCAAACCAGAAATGGTAAGAGAACACCTTCGGCTGCTGTTAAAATCGCAGTTGATATGGTAAAAGAGGGGTTAATTTCCAAGGAAGAAGCCATAATGAGCATTGATCCATTTAAAATCTCGAAATTACTATTTAAAAGCATCGATGAAAATGCAATCATCCACGTGTTAGCG
>JAEOUK010000342.1 GCA_016839385.1 Promethearchaeota archaeon | reverse complement strand
TATTTTCTCGGTAAATTGCTACAGAGAATATTAGATTTGCATTTAATTCTTCAAGAACTCCAGCATTCGAGCCATTATAATTTCGTACTTGCATACTATCAGTAGATAAGAATAACCATGCAGTTTCATAATTGAAATTATAATTCAGTCCGAAATTTGAGGTGTCAATGGAGTGGCTACTTTCTGCATTATCAACGACATGAGCGGTCCAGTCTGTTTCACCTGTTGTTGACGCATAGAAAGGATCTCCCAATGGTCCAACATCATAACCGAATTCCAAATCCAAATCAAATTGGATTTTTACAAATTTCTTCAGTGAGAAATTGGATACAGTAGGCGCTGAAACTGAAGAACTATTGCAGTAAACTCGTACCAAATAAAGCGGTCGATCCGAAGTATCAGGTATTTGCGTACCAGTGTTATTTGAAGTTGTTTGAACGAAATTCCAATTTGTTAGGGTATCTGGATCCCATGAAATAGATCCGCTTTGTTGTAAACTGCCAGAAGCGGTGTGAGTTCCATCTACAAAATCATGTGTAGCTGGATTAAATGCTTGCCAACCTAAGGTACTAGATCGATATTGCCATACGAACGCGTCTGCATTGGAAGCTGAACCTAATGAGACAGTTATTCCAGTAAATCTATCATAAGAACCTATGATAAAAGCATCTCCAACAGTTGCATCACCAGTGCTGATAGGCAAAGATGATGCTCCAGTATAATCAACAAAAGTTGGACCACTTGCATCAAATAGAAATTCAAGATTTGGATTCAAATTTACATCAAATAATTGTCCATTTTTCGCAGGATCAAATGTCACGTTATAACCATTATGTCGAAAAGTCTCATCAACATCCCAAGTCAATGCATTACCATGAGCCGCACCTTGAGGGTCTGGCATGTTAGTCCAAGCAGATAAAGTGATATCCTTAAATTGTCCAGAAGTCAAATAGCTGGTTGGATTTTTTACAACTACGGAAGTGTCATCAGCTTTAGTAAATGCACTGGTTAATCGAAGATATTCGTTTCCAGTGTATCCTGTATGGTAGAATCCAAATTTATAGTCTCCTTTGCTTAAGAGTATGTTGATAGATATATTTCCTCCAGAATTGTAGACAACATCATATACTTGAGGAGTTAAAATCTGATTATCTGCAATTTCTTGAATGTAAGGAGCTCCGTGAATTAAATTTGGAGAAGAAGGTCCTACAGATTCAAATTGAAGGGACAATACTCCTGGATTTCTTGTTCTAACAAATCTTCCAACCGCATAATCCTGTTGAGTTACTACAAGCATTTCTGAATCTCCTAAAGAGACCTTATCAGATTTTACTTCTGTAAACTCCATAGAAAATCTTGGTACGTTGCTTTCGGCAACTCCTGGACTAGCCCAAGTAAAGTAATCAGGTAAATCTATTACCAAATAAATCTTTGAACCACCTAAGGGACTGTAAATTATATCATCTCCAGTACTTAATGTAGCTGAAGTCATCACACTTGCAGTCTCATAGAAAATTCTTCGATTTGCTGCTCCTGGATCATTGAAATCAAAATTCATTGAATATATGTAGTAATTTAAGAGATCGATGTTCAATTCATACACATATTTTTGATATTCCGGATTCAAAATTTCTGAAGATCCAGGAAGAACACCATCGGAAATGGATGTTCCACTGCGAATTGTTTTTGAGCTAAAGTATTCGCATCTTAAATTAACGACACTTGCTCCCGTAGTGAAAGTTACTTTATATTTTCCAATTTCAAACGCAGCAAAATAGATGTATCTCCCCATCGTACTGCCACCAAATTGATGATCTGGTAGCTGAGCATATCTTGGAGTAACAGTCTTGCCTGAAGGAGCAACAATGGAAAAAGTAACTCCAACATCGTTGTACCATATCTGATATATTCCTTGCCTCTGGACATTAATATCGATTTCAGGAATGATTCCACTATCTAATTGGATCTCAATCGAGTCCCCATTTCCAAGATTATATCTATCTGTCACTAAAGACACTTCATATTCTCCATAAATCAAGCTGTTATTTGCCACATTGACATAATATGTATTCCATTCGGGTGATAATCCGTAACCATTTTGATATGCAATGTCAGTTCCTATGTTAATTGGATAATATAGTTCCGCTTCAGCAACATTGGGAACATTAGCCGTATCAACTGCTCCACCATTCCAATTCTGTAACGTAAACGTTCCTGGTCGATTGACTGAAATTTGAACAGAAGAAAACATCGAGGATTGAGGAGTAATTGCTACTTTAGAATAAGGAGTTGAGCTGGATGTAGTAATCTTCGCGGAATCATAAGTATGTTCTTTCGCACTGACAAGAATAGGCATGGAAAGTAAGATCACGACAGTTATCAGCATCACTCGTATGATATGTTTCGTTTTAAGTTTCATAAAAATCGTACCTCATAATGAGTAATACTAGGGAAAACGATTCGCATATATTAGTTTAATGTCTGTTTAAATAAACTGCTTTTAAATCCGCTATCATTACTATCATTTCTATCTTTATATCGATTAGAGATCATGAATTAGGTAAGAATTTTCTAAATCAATTTTAAGATCTTAATGATAGAAAAACTTATGATTCTCAAGAAGAAGGATATTCACATGAGAAAAACTCGACCGGGTATTGAAAAGTACTATGATTCGGTAATATACGCACCCTCGTATATAAAATTCAGAAAATTTCTCCACAATTCTAAATTTGCATATTATAGAACTCCGATAAGGTTTGCACGATTAGAATTATTTACCAAAATATTATATAAAATTCCTTTACCATTTAGCCCCAAAGCTCCTTTAAACATAAAAGATTTTGAAATTTACCCAATTGCACAGTCTCATCTCGACGCTGTATGGTTATGGAGTGTAAATGATTCGAAAGTTAGAGCATATAAGACGTTTTATGCAGGTTTAAAACATATTAAAGAATATCCGTACTTCACAATTTCGATAACTTCCCCCCAATATTATAATTGGATTAAACGCTATGATCCGGAAATGTGGGAGGAAGTGAAGAAACAAGTCGCTCTTAATAGGTTAGACATATGTGGAGGGAGTTGGATAGAACCAGCTCTGCGATAATGTTCAGGAGAGGCTTTAGTAAGGCAAAGATTGTATGGACAGCTCTTTTATCTTAGGAACTTTGGTAAGATAAGTAAAGTAGAATCATTACTTGATGTGTTTGGTTTTCCCTATTCCCTTCCTCAGATTTTAGTAAAATCTGGTGCTGAATCATTTTGGACAACCAAGATCCTATGGAATGACCATTCTGATTTCCCATTTTCCAATTTTCTATGGCAGGGCATTGATGGAACGAAAATTTTTTCCCATTTGTTTAAGTTTCAAATTGCTTCCATTTTTGATTTTGGTTTATACAAAAAAATGGCTCGACGACCCAAAGAAAAAAACCTGGTATTTAACTCGAGTCATGCACTTAAAGAAATGAATAATTCTCTTTCTGATGATTATGTTAAAACCCTTGGCTGGTTTTATGGCAAAGGTGATGGGGGGAAAGGTCCGATTTTTACTGAAATTCAATATATGGAGAATTTTATCAAGTATTTTGGCAATTTCAATAAAGGATTCAAACACACAAACACTCATCGATATTTTGAGATCCTCAAAGAAGATGTAGGAGACCAAATAGTTACTTGGAATGATGAGATGTATCTCGAATATCACAGAGGATGTTTAACAACTCATGCACGCGTTAAAGAAGGAAATCGTAAATCCGAAGAAATAACAATTGCTGCGGAAATTCTGAATACAATTTTCTTATTTACTCCTGAATTTGTTGAGTTTGAATATCCAAAGAAGCTATTTGATGAATGCTGGCAGAAGATCCTTTTCAATCAATTCCATGATATTTTACCAGGATCTTCGATTCCTGAAGTCTATCTTTTGACTTGGAAGGAGCATGAGTTTGTTAAAGAGAAAATGAATGTTCTATTGATTCAGAGACTACATGATATTTTAGATAAATTAGATACAAGTCCAGAGGATATTCTACTCTATAATCCTATTTCTGTGAAAAATGATGCGCTAATTATGGATGGAAATAAAGAGTATTTCATAAAGGATATGCCCCCACTTTCTCTTTTACTTATGAATAAACGGATGCTACAGAAAATTCACGAAAAGAAGAAAGATGAGATCATTGTGGAATCTTTACCTACCACCATTCGTATTAATAATGAATTTCTAACCATTTCAATTTCAAAAGTTACCGGAAATCTTATTCAATTAAATCTGAAGACTCAAGATTATATTTCCAATTTCCTATATGGAGAAAGAAATTCAATTTCTGAGAAATCTGAAAAACTCGTTATGAAAGATAGTACAATTAAGAAACAAAAAATGCGTTTCAAAGGAGCACGAATAAATGTATTTCGAGAACCAATGAATAAAGGACAAAAATATCCTGCTTGGAATATCGATAAAAGTTATCCATCTCATCCTCAAAAAATCACGTTAATCGAAAGCCCAAAAATAGAAAAACATGACACTAAAGTTTCCATATCCAGCACATATCAGATGAAAAAGTCAAGATTCACGGTTAAATACACAATTCAAGCACAATCAGAAGTTTTAGATTTGAATATCAAAATTGATCTAAAGGATAAAAAATCCTTAGTCAAATATTTCGTTCCTCTTAATTTGAAGTCGGAATATGTAAGATGTGAAATCCCCTATGGCTCTATTAACCGTAGTAGAAATCCTAGGAGTGAGATGGAACATGGAAAATGGGAATATGGAATGCAAAAATGGGTGGATGTGAATGATCAAGATGTAGGATTAGCGATATTGAATAATTCGAAGTATGGTCTTTCTGCAAATATGAATGGAATATCAATCACTTTACTTCGTTCTCCCCATTATCCTAAAGATCCTTATCACACTCGTGAAATTAAATTTGAGCCAAAAGAAAGACCGAGATATACCGATTTAGAACAACATAACATTTCATTGCGCTTGGTCCCACATAAAGGTACATGGTCAGATAATAATATTCCGCAAATGGCTTTAGCATTCAATAATCCTGTATTGTATGCTGAATCTTATAATCCGTCTATAATCTCTGAAAAAAACACGGATTCTAGGTTAAATGTAATCCCGTATGAAAAAAATGGAGTAAGTGGAGCTGAAGTTGTATTTCCAAAAATTACTTCAGACCATCCAAATGTAATAATTTCCTCTTTTAAACCCTCAGAATGGATATCAAGTGATGGAGAAGATTATGCTACAAAAAACGCGTACAATTATGAAGATTTCAAATTACCTGAAAATCCTGAGGATTGGAGATGGGATAAAAAAAGTATTATAATTCGAGTATATGAGTGCGGAGGAGCAAATATTTCTACTTCTATTCGGTTTCATAATATTAGTGAAAATCTAACTTTAGTAGCTGAAGAAATAGATCTCTTAGAATACAAAATTAACAAGAAACTTAATGTTATTCGGAATACAGCTAATAATACGATTGTAATAAAAACGATGTTTACTCCATTTGAGATAAAATCCATACGAATTTTATTGAATTAGGTTCTAACCCTATTTTTCTCTTGAATACATGGCGAAAATTAGGGACACATTTGAATACTGTATCGTTTGCGTTCAAGAATTAGCGTAAAAAAATAGTATTAAAAAAATCGTATAATGAATACTACAATGGTAAAACCTGCCAAAATAACTCCCGCTACAATGTAAATAATTTGCGATTTTTTTGCGTCTTTTTCTGCACAAGAAGGACATTTAATAGCGTGAACATTTCTATTTTTTACCACACTGTGCGCTGGACATATTGGTCTCCCACATGTTTTGCAATGTCTAGTAGCATCATTAATACAATCTCCCCATTCGCATAAAACTCCTTTCAAGTAGTTCCCTTTTGGTTGAATGTGTGTTATTAAATCCGGTAAACATCTTTGACAAGTTGCATTAAAACTGATGCTTTGATCCTCTGTTATTTCCTTACCACAAAATTTACAAAAAGGCATTTTGTTCTCCTTATAATACTCTCATTGTCGTTTAAAAAGTCATACTTTCAGATCACGAAAAATAGGAAGAAAATATATTATCTAATTATATTTGGAAAGGTCTAGATGGAAGTGAGATTTAGATCTGTCTGTATTCAAAAACTAAACAAGCATATTTCTTGGAAGAGACCTATAAATTATCGATAATTTTGAGAAATTCTAAAGCAATATCTCTTCCAATCTCAAGTGCCTTTGGTTCTACTTCATCTGCGGTATCATCTACGGTGTGATAAATACTAAGAATACTTGGATCTTCAAGATCCAACGCCTCAATTGTTGCTGCTTGTTTAAATCCACCTTGAACGAGTGCGGCAGCGTCTGTTGCTCCAAAAGGTAAAATATGCTTTGGAAGATTCACTCCAACTTCTTTTGCAGCCTTTTGCGTAAATTCTATGACTTTTGGATCAAATTTAACACCCATTGTGAGTTCTCGATTGATCACATGAAATGCATCACACTTAGCGACTGTGTCAAAATTGACATGATAAAAAGGCTTATCTGAATATTCATTTTTATGTCTCTTCACCCAGGCTTTCGAGCCCCTCAATCCCGCCTCTTCGCTTCCAAAGCCGACTAGAAGCACTTTCGTATGTTTTGGTAACATATTTATACTGGATTTTAATTTAACTGCAATTCCTTGAGTTATAGCGATTCCAGATAAATTATCCATAGCTCCCATTATTGGCCATAATGTTTTGAAAAAAAGTAAAATAACAGACATAGGGACTATTAAGGATGCTATAGGAATACCAATGCTGAGGAAAACTGGTGTAATTTTACCGAGTGAGAATTTCAAGATAAAAAATACCAGAGATAAAACAAAGAACAATATTACTAAAATTGGATATCCAATTAAATATAAACTAAATGTCTTAGGCATGTATCGATTCAAGTTGAATTGATAAGCAGAATCCAAATGGCCGGAAAAAAGCACAGTTTGTTTCCATTCATCCTGAGGGTTTATCTCTCCAATAACATTATAGGATCCCCTACGAGGGAAAAATATGTCAAATATTGGTGTGTATCTTAAAAACATCAAGTAAAATACCAATGAAGCTATAGGTATCGTAATTACAGGTATAATTGGGAAGAACCAAAAAAGGCCCACTCCTGCTAATATCAGAAGTGGAGAAATTACGGTGAAACTTAGAAAAGCAAGTGGAGCTACCGGAAATTTCTCAATAGATACCTTGTCACAATATTTGCTATATTCATCTTTCAGTATTTTTGCAGCTTTTCGTTCTCCAAATCCACCCGGTTCTCTAGGTCCAGCTTCCTCACAAATCTTTTCGAGAAATTTGTGCATATCATTTTGAGTGTAATTCTGTTTGAAAGCTTTCTCGTTCTTCCAAACCCTAAAACTTAAGTCTTCTTCCATCTGCATATACGATCCTCAAGTAATACATACCTTAAAAGTTAAGTGTTAACAAATTTAAATTTCGAGCCATGTTGGATTAAGTTAGTAATCAATTTGTGAAATTAACTAAAAAGAACAGTATATTGATTTAACAAGTATCTAGATAAAGCATAAAAAAAATTTAGGAATTCTTGTTTTCGATTAAATTCATGAATTCTAAAGCAATATTTCTTGCAAGTTCAAGAGCTTTAGGTTCTACTTCATCAGCAGTATCGTTGATTGTGTGGTACCAAGTTTTTGCTTGAGGAGTATCAATATCCATTGCTTCCATACTTGCTCCATTTGGGAAACCTCCTTGAACAATAGCCGAACCATCAGTAGCACCAAAAGGGAGAGGTCTATTTGTCAAATCTAATCCAATTTTTTTTGCTGCTTGCACGACTAAATTAACAATTTCGGGGTTGTATTTTACTCCTAGGGTTACTTCTTGGTTTATAACATGAATATCGTTTGCTTTTGCAACTCCATCGAAATTAAGATAATAAAATGGTTTTTCTTTTAGCTCTTGCTTATGACGCTCAATCCATCGTTTAGCACCACGTAAACCAGCCTCTTCGGAGCCAAAACTCACGAGAAGGATTTTTGTATTCTTTGGAAGAAGATCTTTATTTTTGCCTAGTGTTTCAGCTATTCCTTGTGTTATAGCAATTCCACTCAGGTTATCGTTTGCTCCCATAACACACCATTTTGTCTTAAAGAAAAACAACATTGAACCCATTGGTACAATAATTATGGCAAGAATGATCCCAATAATGTCAAAAACCAATCCTGGAACATCAAAAACCCAACTAGTAAT
>JAEOUK010000341.1 GCA_016839385.1 Promethearchaeota archaeon | reverse complement strand
CCCTAGGTTTTGGGTTCAAATTGATTAAATACGATCGTATTTGTTTCAGAGTGACATTATCCCTTAAATATGGCATACGAAGGAAAGAATCTAATGCCGTTTTTTCGGTATTTATAATACTGTTGGAGGTCATTATGTCAATACGGAATTTTTCAGGGGAAATGAATTCCGAAACTAAGGGAAAATAGGTACTTGAAACCTCCAATATTAGAAATTCATCTTGAATTTCATATACACTAGCAGGAATGGATTGTAGAGTTAGTGGGCGATAATTCTGGGGAGTAATTAATACATAGTCGGATGAGTTAATCCTTGTATTGGTGAAGGAGTCGATTCCTATCGCTGAGGGACTTCTAACAAACGTAATCCAAAATTTCCCTGACGACACAGAATCCGCGTTTTCCTTATTGAGATTTCTATCGATACTTGAAATTTGCACATCTGCAAAGCAGTTGCCCAATGATTCTCGTTCCTTTGCTGGAAGTCCAAGTTCAGAGATCAGATCCTGGTTATTGAGATATTCCATTTCCAAGAATTGATAGAACCAATCATAGTAGACATTTATTCTGCGAAATTCTTCAAACTCTTTTTGATCGAAAAGGATTGCATGATAATTGCATCGATCACAATTCAGACAATTGGTGGTTAGGTATGAGCGCAAGCAATAAAAAGAGCAAGCATCTTTTTGGAAACATTTAGAAGAACACCCCTTAAATGGACCATCATTTGGACATCTTCCGATACTAATTGCCCAGATTTCATTCCGCATGGTGACTAGACGAATGATTTGCTGCTCATCAAATTCAATAATTTTTAACCGATCTTCTAAATCACTCCTCGGATATTCAAGTAATAACTCCTCTAACTCCTTGGTATAATACTCCCTAAGTATCAAAGAGTATGCCATAAGTTGGAATTTTGCTGTATTTTCAGCCGAAAAAGAGGAACGACCCGTTTTTGTCTCATACAGAGTAAATGAATCATTAGAACGATTCCATAGGATTCGATCTACTCGTCCCTGTAAGCCAAATAATGATGATCGTACCATAACCTCTGCTTGAAATTTAAAGTCATCTCCATAATTACGTAATTTCTTCAGTTCGAAGTGGATGAATTCTATTTCTTTTTCACTGTAAAACTCCATAAAATAATCGAGATATATTTTTTGATTCACATTAAAAGCTGTTAGAGATTGCCAGTTCCGATAAATGGCTTTTTGGAATGCAGTTTGAATTTTTATTGAAATAACAGGATCACCAATAGATAGCGTTAATAATTCCTCATCCTCGAACACAAACATAAGATAATCATGATATATATTTCCGAAAATTTGGGCAGGATTATATGGTGAATATGCATGTACATGCGTGGATAAATATGTAGACATCTCACAAAATGAATGGGATGCTAATGAACTTGAATTTATTAGAAAATCTTTTTCGAATATGCATTGATATATCTCAAAAACCAAATTACCTCCTTTATTTTGAATTTCTCCGGCGATTATACTCACTTTAAATGGAAGTCTATTTTGGACATGGCGATCTGATAGAAGATCTGCAAATTTTTTATATAAAAATCCAACAATTTTTGCATCTGAATCATCTTCAAGCAAACACATTGCGATATTGCTATCTGGTTTATAATCCAAGACCTCCTTCATGGTGCATATAAATGGATTTTGAATGGTTATATGTCTATCTTGATGATTCGCGAATTTGTACACCTAATCAGCCACCTAAGAATAGGATATAAAGAATTCTGAAAGATTTAAAGCTAATTAGCATAGTCTCAATATTATTTTTAAATCTCAGAAATGCATTAATATAATCTCTCGATTTTAGATGATTATGGTGGATCTTGATCAAATTATTGAATTTATACGAAATAATTTCAAAAATTATGAATATAAGGGTGCCGTCATTGGAATTTCAGGGGGAATTGATTCTGCAGTTGTTACAGCATTGATGGCGAAATCTATTGGATCTGTAAACATTTTAGGATTACTAATGCCAGATAGAGATTCTGCAAAAGATACTCTTAAACATTCAAAACTCGTTGCAGATCATTTTGGAATTAAGTACAAAGTAAAAAAAATAACAAAAACCTTACGATCTATTGGTGAATATCGCCTATATCCTCCCGCATGGATATTTCCCCGTAAATTTCAAGAGAAATGGACTCGTAAGACGATGGGAAGTGTGAGTGAAGATCCTTTTCTTGATGACTTACAGAATAAGGGGCCACTAAAAATGCGTAAAGGATTCGCCTACATCAGAATAAAACACCGTATTAGGACAGTATTAGAATATTTTTATGCAGAACAACTCCAGTACGCAGTTATTGGATGTGCAAACAAAACCGAAGGTGTTACAGGATTTTATGTCAAATATGGGGATGATTCATCAGACATTGCTCCAATAGCTCATCTTTATAAAACGGAAGTATATGAGGTTGCCCGAAAACTAGGTGTTCCTAAAGTGATAATTGATAAACCACCATCTCCTGATTTAATGCCAGGAGTCACTGATGAGTATGCAATAAATATGAAATATGAGAATTTGGATAGAATCCTCATGAAATT
>JAEOUK010000062.1 GCA_016839385.1 Promethearchaeota archaeon | reverse complement strand
TCGACTTCAATTTCCGCTATTATTGGGTCATCGATTGCTTCCATTTTCTCCACCTTTATAAGAAGGTTTATTGACAGATCTTTAGATATATCTGTAGTTTAGAGAAATTCTTGAAAAGATCTCAATTACTCTTTGTGTTTTTTCGTAGTGCTATATGAGTTTGATAACACTCGGGTTAATATAAAAGGAGAAATTATGGGGATCATACTATTGCGTTTTATAGAAGTTTATTTCGACGTAAAAACCAAGATGGTAGTTGAAAATCCTGCTCAATTCCTGGTTCATATTCAATATTTCCTTTTATTATATTCTTGGGGATAAATACTGTTTTATCTTTTATCTGCTGTTCCGTGAACTCTACCTTAACTAGTTGTTTTGAAATATCTCGAATTACACCTGTCATTTTTCTATATTCGCTGCCGTAAAACATCATTTTTGTTGACCCTTTTTTGTTAGTATGTTTGGTGTAACCGAGTTATAAAAAGATGATGAGTGATATTTTATTAGGTGCTAAATATTCTGTCGGAAATTCTTGATTACTCTCTCATGGTCGATTCAAGCCTTAAAAATAAAATTTTTTATCCGATCGCATATTGTATGACCTAGCACTTTCGTTCGTTATTTTTTGATAAAAAACCGGTTTTTGATGAGAAAAAATGACAAGTGGATACAGATACCTTATTCCCGAACAAATTTTTGACGAATTAACTGAAAAAGTTAAACAAAATGGTGATAAAATCTTTACAGGATGGTTATTTGCTGAGAGAAAGGATTATTTCGGAATCGTAACTGATTATTTAGTTTCTGAGGAGGAATCAACAGCACATGAAAAGCCTAAATCTTGGATGCGCATGAAGAAAAATAAAATATACAATATGCGTAAATTCAAACAAGAGAGGGGATGCGATATTGTTTGGGCAATGCATTCCCATCCTGATGGAAATGAAGAATTACATGAAGTAGATGAAGAGATATTAAATTACTTGAGTACGGGAGTAATGATAATTATTACTGAAAATAATGTAATTGGACATTTCTATGATAAACGAGAATCCAAGAAAGCAATTCGGGATAAAATGCTTTTTGAGATTATCTCAGAATAAATTCTCAAGTTCCCTTTTTCCGATCTTATTATCCCATATCATGATGCAAGACTCCAAAAATTTTTTAGTAGATGGTGACCATTCCCTCTTACTTCAATTAGTGGTTATAAATTCAAAGCACTCAAGCGAGGTTCGTTTAGCCCGGTAGAAGGTAGATTTTTAGCAAATTTACTAGCCGAAAACGCTGGCCTGCTAAGTCAGTGCAGACAACTGCACGTGGGTTCAAAATGAACTGGGATTCTCTCCCTCTTCACGAATATCCCACACCTCGCGCTTTTTTTTTACTTTTTCCAAGCTGTAGCAATTTTATGAGCTAATAAAAGTTGTTCGGGTAATCTGGATCTAATGCAAAATTTCTTGAAAAACTTGATTGCGAGAGTCTCATCGATTCCATTTTTATGATATGAGATGGGTATGTCTCCAATGTGTGTTTTATAATAATATAAGGGCCCAGCTTTTTGGATCAATAATTTCCTTTCTTCAAAATTTGGAAGTTGTGAAATTGCATCTTGAATAGAATTTCCATGAATTAGATTCTCTGTCATGGCAAGAATTGGTTTGTTCAATTCCCTACTAATTTTTGTAATATCAACAATATTCAATCCCGCCAAAGTTATGCCATGGAGTAATATTAGTGAGAATTTGTTTGCATTATGTTGCAGTTCTTCTAGAATGACTTGAGTGGAATCTAATCCGTCCACTTGAATGGTCGAATGGGTGACAGATTCTAGAAATTTTGATCTACAAAAAGTAAAAAATATCTCGGTTATCGAATCTCCTCGTTGATGAGGAGCATCATCAATTCCGACTACATGTATTCCGTTTTTAATATGAGATATCATTTTGTCTTACTTTGCCGCAATTTTCGAATAAGAACTTTATTTAACTGAAAATCCATCTGAATATATCCTAATCGGTTGAGCTCATTCAATTTCATACGCAATACATAGAATTCCTTTCTACCCACAACTCCAATTTTCTGGGCAAGTTCGGTGAGTGTCATCCAATTAAAAGATAATGCACGTAAGATATTATTCCGATTGATTCGAGGATGAGTTTCTTTTACAGGAGGTTGAGGGGGAGGTGGAACAATTGGCGGTCTTGATATTGGGCGTTGTTGACCAGGACGACCAAATTCCCCCATATCTTCAGGTCTTAGTAAATTAGGAGGCTCATCACCATGTGGAGGGAATATATCATCCAATTCACTCCTAGTTGCATGAAATTCAAATCCACACGCTTCGCAAATAACTTTTTTTCCTCTTCTTAGAATTTGAATTTGCATAGGACTAAATGCATTTCCACATTCGGGGCATCTAATGCCGGACTCATCCTCGAAAATTCTTTAACACCTTAGAATTGATCTAATATCAATAGGTAGCAATATCGAAAATATATTCCTATTTCCTTATACTCATTAGTGAAAGTACACGATAACATGTAGATGTTCTTTAGATAAATTTCTATGTACTACAAAATATCATGAAAGTTGCGTTTCACGAAGCACTCATTACAAAATTCAATGCGTGTGTTTTTATTTCATATCATATTCCCAAATTAGAATATGATGATAGTAAGAGGAGCACTGTCGGGAACTTACCCTTATTCTGAGGAAATAATTCTAAAGATTTTTGATTTTAAATATGGACGAGATGGAATTGAACCTGTCAAAAATCTATTTGAAAAAGAGCTCAAGGAATTGGTAGCACGACAAATAGCTAACAGTTTTCCTATAATAAGTGCGGGAAATCTTGGGATTGAAGATTTGATTCGTCCTTTTACCCAAGAATTAGACTGTTTACATTCTTTCAAGAATATTGGTGACCTACCTATTAATCGATGGCACTACACAAATACATTTTATCGCCAACCAACATTAATAGCGAAATTTCCTAAAGATTCTCAGGTGTTATTAAATGGGAAACATCGCTGGGGTGAGTCCTATTCACATCTATATAGTCTTATACAAAAAAATGACGCAAGAACAATTGTATCAGGGCCATATTCATTGGTTATGCTTATAAATAGAGATTCTACCATCTATGAAAAAACTGAAGACGCAATTATAGATGCAGGTGTTATGATTGCTCAAGAAATTGCATCATTGCCTAACAATATTACAGAAATCCAACTAGATGAACCTAAATTTGTCTGGGATTCAATTCCTCGAGGGTTGAGACCATCAATAACTAAAGCGTATAACTCGATCCGAGAAAAAAATCCTTCAAAAACACTCATAATTAATACATATTTTGAAGATGTTTCACCAATTCTCAAATTCATTTTATCTTTACCAGTAGATGGTGTTGGTATCGATTTTCATTCTACTAATATTTTTAACATCTCAAATTTCTCATTTGATAATAAAATAGTTCAGGCAGGTTTAATCGACTCTCGGAATTTCATCCCTGATGACTCACAAGGACTTGATATGTCTAAATTAGAATTTTTGATATTGATGAGTCAGGCAATTGCAAATCTTAACCCAAAAGAATTAATAATCACCTCAAATACAGGATTTGATTTACTACCCAAACCAATTGCAGATTCTTATATAAATTTTATAGCAAAAATAGTTGGAGGGTTGAATTAATGCATAAATCTTTAGATATCCCATTTTTAACTCATGAAGTTGGAAGTTTGAGAAAACCAAATCCGTTAATTATGGCATCCCAAAACAAAACATTGACAGAAAATGACTTCCTAGAAATGACTGATCTTGTGAAATTGATAGGGTGGAATGAAACGCCTAGAGATTTAATTGAGTTACTCAAAAGTTCAGGTCCTTCTCAAGAATCAGATCATGATTATCATGAGAAATTAAATAAATGGAGAGTGTACTTAAATATTGCTTATAAGGAGAGTACGGACATAGATTTGGTCGATGCTGGAGAATGGACGCGTAGAGAGATGTATCAACATGTGATTGATAACGATGTAGTGAAGGGAATCCAGTTACTCCCTCATATTCGATCTTTTGATGTGAATTTCTGGCGACCAGGTGTATTCCAAGGAACACTCGACTATAATACATCCGAATCTATTTACCTTAAAGAATTTCTTTGGGCTAAAGAATATTCAAATAAACCGTTGAAGGTATGTGTTACCTCTTTTTATACAATAGCTGAATGGACAATCAAAGGCGCAGCTAATTTTGACGATATGTTTTACGAGATTATAG
>JAEOUK010000340.1 GCA_016839385.1 Promethearchaeota archaeon | reverse complement strand
TAAAACATTACTTTACTATTTTCGATAAATTATACACATCCTTTTATCGGACTCTATAGCAAATCAATCTCATACCTACCTTCATCAAATTTTTCTTTTGCAGAATGATTAAAACGAAACGAAATATAAAAAAGAAGTAAAAATTATTTACGGTAAATACCGTATTTCTGAGTTGCTCGAACCATTGCAACAATATTTTCATGTCGTGCTTCATTCACAATTCCTGAGCATCCACCATCTACAATGAATCCCCCACCCTCCATACAATCTTCACACAACTGTTTCACATATTCTTCCATTTGTTGAGGAGTTCCACCTATCATAAGTGATTCAGGTACATTTCCACGGATAGTTACGAAATCTCCCATCATAACTTTCACTTTTTTCATGTCCACCCGGTGGAACCAATAGATTAATTTACCAGGATGTTTCTTTGCGAAGTCTGCAAGATATTCTAAGCGTTGATCATAATAACCCTCGAAGAATGGCATTGGTCTGTAACCTTTTTCGATCATAGCTTCCATAAGTCTAGTAAGAGTCGGCCAATAGAATTCCTCGAACTGAGTATTAGACATAAAACCGTCAGCACCGCGATGCAAGGGAATAAAGGACATTGGAACAGAATACTCGTCTTTTTCCCCAAACATGGCATCTAGGGAACCTAAAGATCTAACTTGATGATCAAGAAGGATTTCACATGCAGTTTTAAGTTCATCTGGATTTCGTCTCATATCTAACATGGTACCTCGCATCCCGCGGATTGAATCTGAAAGAATGTCAAAGGGTGCTATGCCAATACCTGGACTATATGCCACAATATTCCCGATTTTTTTCATTTTAGTAGAGTATTGCTTCATTCCGATTAACGTTCCGAACATAGCCATCATCAGTTTTGGCATACTGAATCGTTTTTTCATCTTTCTGACATCTTTTTCTAAAGCCAGAAACATCCCAAGAAGTTGAGATCCAAACAAAGATAACATGTTTGCTAAAGGTAATTGTGCAAAACCTGCTAAACCCGGATTTTGTTTGGGAACTATATTCCGTAGTAAATAACCTGTAATATCTGAGTTGAAATATTTATAGTCGTCTGCACTCATCCATTCAGTTTCAATATATTGAAATGGTGAGTTCTCACCTACTTGATGGGTCGGATCTTTTGCACCTGGCCATTTTGCATGCTGATATTGCGCCATATCGTTCAGCGGACCATTCATATTAACAAAGAATGCTGGATGCTGATCGAAATCATATTGCTTGAATACTTTATACCAGACTTTTGAAGTTTTTAGCCCTTTATAAAGAGTGTCTGCATAAGTCAAACTCTTTGTTTGCGCAGCAGGATAGAAAATATCTGTCCATGGGCAAACAGGAACACGATCCGGCTCTTTCAAATTCACAGTTGCGTCAATTCTCGCATGTTTTTCTTCTAGTTTTTGTAAAATTCGCTTTGAAGTCATCGTTTCCTCACATCCATTGATCAGCTAATTTAACCGCTTCCACTGCAGAATTCCCATATTTGTCTGCACCAACAAACTCCACAATTCTCTCATCAACAGTTCCACCACCGATCATAATTTTGATGGAGTCTCGTAAACCATCTGCCTTTAATTTTTCAATAATTTCTTTCATTGAATCGAAAGATAAAGTAAGGAACCCACTTAAGGCTAATACTTTTGGTTTATGTTCTTTTACTGCAGCTATGAACTTTTCTGCGGTTACATCAACTCCAAGGTCTATAACTTCATATCCATTTACATCTAGCATGAATCGAACGATATCTTTGCCAATATCATGAATGTCCCCAGCAACTGTACCTAGGATTATTTTACCCTTAGATCCTTCAGTTTGCCCCTTTTTTAATTTAGGCTGCAAAACTTCGAAAATATCCTTAAGAATCTCACCAGACATTATTAATTCGGGTAGGAAATATTCTTTTTCACTGAATTTATCCCCGATGATTTTCATGGCTGATTTTACATCATTCATTATTGCTAATGGATCTTCACCACTGTTTAATCGTGATTTCAATTGTTCACGCACAGCATCCTCATTCAAATCAACTAAAACTTCTATAAATCCCATAATCTATCATCTTTTAAATTACTGAACTTAGTTCACTGAAGAATTATTTAAAGGATTTTTTTCCTATTTTTCACTTAGGATAAGTTACCTAACCTGACTGTCATTGAAGAAGATTATTTTTTACCCAAAGGAATCATTTTTTATCCCAATTATGAGTACAACCAATATTATTAACAATATTGGTAAAAATCCAATTAATCCTGGTAAGGAATTATTCTCACTAACTTCTATTGTGTTTGATTTCTCAAAAATCACTGCAATGCAAACTGACAAAACAATCAGAATGCTCATTTTTTTCCCTCGAGATAAGAATTATCTGCATCCCTAAAATATTTTATTATTTTTTTACCATTTTTTTAATAACAATTCAGGAATATTCTTCTAAGATATATTGAGATATATTTCTCTGATATAGTTTAATGCATGAAACAGCAGTTTTACGAACTTTTTGAGAGATCGTCAAATATCACTTTGAAGAACACAATAATTATTCCTACTTTAACTAAATTCGCCAGAGGTATTCCAATTTGAAACTAAGAACATTTTCCATTGTCATTGATCATTTATGCTTTTGACCAGGAATGCCCCGAAATAGAAAAACCTTAAAACGAACATTAAGAAGAAAAATACTCTTGATAGGTCAGGTTGATCTAATCTTTGGAGTAGAACGAAGGTTATAATAAAATCAACACTTACGATTAGACTTGAGACAATTGCATGATTAAATGTGATATCCCATTTTTCTAATTCGTGTTTAAACCCTGAACCAATTATGATGACCATAATTGCGGTATACAAGAGAAAAATATAGTTGCTGAATATAGGTGTTAAATAAAATATTAATGGAAGAAGAATCAAATTGGGCAAAATTATATACAAACCAGATTTAATCAAGATTACTTTCACATCTCTCTTAGTTATAACCTCAATTTTTTGGTCAAATTTTTTCGCTTTCTTCTTGATTAATCCGATTATTAGGATGGCTCCCCCCACAATTAATGTAAGTATCAGCAAAGGATATAGTAGTAGGAAAACTGAATTGTGAAATAATCTCGGAATTTCATAAATCCAGCTATTCACGAGTATATCAGAAGTAAAATACAAGAAAAGAAAGGCAGTAGTTAAAGGATAAAAATACATCCGTCTCGTTGGCCTTTCATAGATAATTCTCATTATATTCTTAAACTCTGATTTCTGAGAGTATATCAAGAAAAATACTCCAAAAATTTCCAAAACAACAGTGCAAAGGAAGATAATTAAGAGAACGGGTTTAAAACTCATTGTATTAGTAAAAATCAACCAGAAATTTTGGATTAGATAAGAACTAAACAGCTGTCTATAAGTACCAGTGAACATATTGTGCCGAATTCTAATATTGTCTCCCCATTTTATGAATTTAAAATAAAATACGTATTGATAAGAACATGTGATGTTGTTTCTCTCGATCAACACATTATCACTATTCTTAATATAAAACACAGTAAAATCCGAATGACACGTATTATTTCGAATTATGACATCATCTGATGCTTCTAAATGGACAAATATGGTACCTTCATATCTAAAACCAATAGAAAATATCTCTGTATTTTGCTCGATTACAATTGATCTACATCCCTGAAGGACTATCCCCCCATTATGAATGTTTAGATAATTCTTGTGAAAAACAGTATTGTTTGAGCCTATTAGCCAAAATAAAGTATTCAAACTCCCGCTATTGTCATGAATAGAAATGTTTGTACATCTATTAAAATTCAGTTTGATATTTGCAAGCACGTTGTTAAAGAACTTCACATTATTTGAGTATTCAATAAAGATGCGATTTACTACCCAATCCAACATGCCTGGAAAAGTGAAATTATTTTCAGTGATTGTTAGATTTTCACAC
>JAEOUK010000711.1 GCA_016839385.1 Promethearchaeota archaeon | reverse complement strand
AGTCTCCGGGAGTTCAAAAACATGGCCACAAATTTCGCAATATCCGCTATTTTTTTCATTCAACCTTTTACAGTTAGGACATTCTTTGAAATTAGGATTTTTTTTGGAATATGATTTGATTTCACGATATTCTTTCTTCAATTTAAAACCAAATAATATCAATCCAGTAACAGATAAGCAAAATGGAAAGAATGTCAGAAAAATACGCCATCCATTGAAATAAGCAGTTGAGCTTACTGGTCCCGTTAAGTCTTGTTGTACAAACTGCAATGCAAAAAATCCATCAGTTGAATGTCGAATAGTTACGTAGTAAAATCCTGTTTTTTCTGAAATGAATTGCACTGATTCAAGCTGATTATTTGATTGGTTAATAATTACTCCGCTTAATCTCCAAAATGTTTTGTATAAATATACTACGGGGTCTTTTGCTGAATTTAAACTTCCTGATATAGTCAAAATATATTCCTTATTTTTTTCTACTAGAAGCTTATATTTTCCTCCATCAGCAGTAGGCTCATTATAATTAAGTGTTCCAGGAGGTACAAATTCTCCTTGAGCTACCGATACAGAAAGATATATAATATAAAATCCAGCAAAAACACATGAAATTGCGATAATTAATAGTTTAAGCTTCGTAGTAGCATTGGTTCTCATCAGAATCTTTTCAATTTTTCTCAAGAAGCGACCAACCTCGATAAAGGTACCTCTATTCCCGTATTTAAATATTATTAGATTTCGTCTCATCTTTTTGATGTCAAAATTTTTTATGTTATTGTGGTTCAAAGATTTGAATGTCTTAGATGGACTAATGTTGATTAGTTTTACGACATAAGAATTAAATGTTCAAAATTTGAATAGTATAGATGGAATCACGCAGTTTATTTGATAAACATAAAGCATTTCTCATTGGATTGTGTTTTACGATTATTTCTATTGGAGGGGTTATAATTTTCGGAATTCTGGGATGGCCTGGTAGACTGGAAAATTGTGCGCTTATTGACTCATGTTATTGCGAACATCTTCTAATGTCAGCGATCGTCCGTCAACCTGTAAATACATGGTCAAATCTATTTGCAACAGGAATGGGTCTTATTATGTTATGGGGATTGGACAGGAAACACTCTGCCCAATTAGCAGGAATTAATAAGACTAAAGATCGAAAATTCGGTATTTTGTGGAGAAGGAATTTACCGAATGTCCCAGATAATCCTATGCGATCAAGAAATTCTGTCTCTATTCTTTATGGCTTATGCATGATATTTGTTGGGACTGGTAGTATGTATTTCCATGCAAGTGGAGTATGGTGGGGGGGATTGATCGACTTAATTTCAATGCAAACATTTGTAAGCTTCCTACTAGTTTACAATTTGCAAAGGCTAACTAGGTTCTCAGAAAAATGGTTCTGGGGGATTTGGGCTTGTTTGAATATTGTTATGGGGATTACTGTCAAATTGCCGGGTTTTCCTGGTCATGTATATTTCAATATATTAGTTTTCACAGAGATTGGAATTGAACCAGTATTATTTGCATTATCATTCCTACCTATCAGATTCATCCGATTTCGGCGGGATTGGAAATTATATTTGTTGAGTTTTGCAGTGTATTTCACGGCATTCGTATTTTGGATCTTTTCTACAGAGATTGGAACTCCACTCTGTTTTCCAGATTGGCCATGTTCCCTTTTGCAGGGTCATGCATTCTGGCATTACTTTGCGGCTCTTGCTACATTAATAATATATCTTTATATGAAAACTGAAACTCAAATTGATAGATAAATTCAATTTTAAAAGCTCTAATACTGTTCTTCATTATATCAAACATGGAGCATCAAAACTGATCCCTTTTTTTAACCTTCAAGACAAATTTTCTACAAACAACCTTTTTTGAGCAATCTAATGCTGTTTAGTGAGATCATTTCCTTCCAATAGTTTTATTAATCTCCAGTTTTGACATTCCTTTGGATAAATTCTTGATTATCCAAGAAAATGATGTGTGAAAAATTATGGCAAAAAGTCAAGGAAAAGGTTTGATAGTACTAGCATTGTTATTAGGACTAATTGGAGCTGGATTAGGTGGATATGTGTTTTTTGATTCTGTAATAGGACCTATGATTGGATTAGATGCCCCTTATCAAGAAATTCATTCGTATTGGGTTGATGATCCTGGTTTTGATCCTGTTAATACAAATGAAGTGTACATAGATCCAATGCAAATTACGATTAATACTACCCAAACTAGTTCTCTGTATGTAATGTTTAATTGTTATGTGTATCTTATTGCTGTAGACTTGGTTTCTGTAAGGATTTTTATCAATGATGTTGCTGTCACAGGATACATGAGACATAGTGCAGTCAGTACTTCTAGAACAAGTATAGCATTGCAATATAGTAATTCATCCGTTCCAGCAGGGACCTACACAATTCAAGTTCGTGGCCAAGTATTAGATCCAAATACATGGTATTATTCGCTTTCGTTATATGTCCAAACTGTATCAAACCAGTGATTTGCGTTTTTTTAAAATCATTCCATTCTAAAATGTAATGTGTAATCACTGAATTATCAGATCTCACATCCGAAAAACCGTAATATCATAATAAAAAGATTGTTTGTTGCATCATCTGGACTAATATCCAATCCGGGATCTGGAGAAATTCCTAAATCAAATTTCCATTCAGGACTATAAATACTAACTGAATTATGACGTATTATGACCCATTGTGATAAGATCCAAATTGAAAAATTGAATAATACTAGGAAAACAGTAAATAGAAATCCCAAACTTAAAGCGTCTATATTTCTTGGGTGTTTCCGATTGATGATAAATGCAGCTATAGTGCAAATTAATGACACTCCAGCAAGAGCTGAGCTCAAAATTAGAAAATCTAATAAAAAATCAGTGTTAAAAGGATCAATTCGAGAATTTGTACTTTGATTTCTAATCAATAGAACCACAATTCCCCATAAACTAAACCCACGAGACGAAAAGATCACAGATAGAAGCCCAATAAAGAAAGAAGTCCTTGAATCTACGTACTCTTTTTCTCTAACTCCCACTAGTTCTCTAAATTCCTTTAAATCTGCAAATGAAATAACTCTCAGCTCCCGATTCATAATGACGTAAATTAACTTCATAACGATTTTGTTCGTCAGGAATGGAGAAGTCGATTCTATCCCAGAGGAATGTGATATTTTCATCTCTTTTTACTACATTCCATTAGTTAGAACAAAAATGAAAAGAAATAGTTCAGAATTTCGCGTCGTTTCAGATCATACGGGTAAAAAATAGATGTATATTAAGTGAAAGAATAACATTTATTTTATTCATTTGATTATTATTAACATTAATGTAATATCATTCCGATTATTGATAATTATGTCCACATGGAATTATCTTCGCTATAAACACAATAGAATGCGATTTAAAAACAGTATTATTTGTATTTTTGGTGTTTTGGCATGTTTAATTGGAACTGTCGCTGTTGGAGATATTGTTAAACACTTTACTTTTCCGAACGGACCTTATATCAACGGATTTGATGGGTATGTTTTTTCATTGGATTTGGAAATGAAAATCAGCAATTATATTGAATCGTGGGTTTATATTTCAAGTGTTAACTTGAAAACCAGCACACTTCAAAATGGAACATTTCCACAAGATGTAAATGCTACTCGTATATGGATAATCCCATTGGAGGGACGATTTTTCCCATGGAAAGATTACTTACTCCGTTCGTTAAAATTTGATAATAGTCCTACAAGTCCATCCTCTGAAACATGTTCTTCCTATACTATAGAAGATTTTAGCGGAATTCGGCTCATAGATTTCAAAGTTATAGTGGAAGTTAATGCATCTGGTAGAATGTTTTACTTGGATGACTGGATAACGTAACCTTATTATATTAAAGAAATGTTGTTTGTTTGAGTTAAAAGACGTATCATTATTTATATGGAATATCTGCGAAGTATTCTCCATTATGACAAAATGTCCATATTGCGGAAAATCTTTCCAATTAGCGGACTTTTATGATTCAGAAGAAGGTTTATTTGGTACTAGATATAGTTTCAAAGGTCAAGAGATACATGACCACATTAGTGCTTCAAGAAGTCGTATGTGGACGTGTCCCGAATGTGAAACACTTCTAGCTATAACCGAATATCATTATTGAAAACAATTCACTTTCGTTTGGTTTAAAGAAGATTTAATGAGTACTAAAATCAGTGCTAATTTTAGTACACAATCAATCTTTTACATGTTTTGAGTGATCTCAATTGCTATTACCATCCTCAGGATAAAATGAAGGAGAAGTGCAAGTTGTGTGGAAAACCATTATGTGAAGAGTGCAGCATCAAATATTGACACGTATATGGTGGTTTCGGAGATTTTTCACCTTCAAAAGTAAAATAATCCAATTCAAAATTGTAGTTTTATTCTCATAGTTTTTCATATTCAAAATATTTAGTAATTAGATCGCTTTTGTTACTATTAACCGACCAATTTTGACTTTAAATATAATTAACATCTACAAAATAATTATGTCGGAACTGTCTTTTTCAAATAGTGACGAGGGATGCGTGGAAGTTGTGTTTGATATTAAACTGAAAAAAATTGTTGAAAGTAATCAATATATCCTTGGTGCATATCTAGTTACATTGGAAGGACAAATTATCACTTCTACAACCTCTT
>JAEOUK010000339.1 GCA_016839385.1 Promethearchaeota archaeon | reverse complement strand
CTTTATAGAAGCAAGAAAATAGGCCAGTTCGAAGTGTTTCTGAAGAACTGAAAGATTTTTTTTATACTCATCCCCAGCCCGATTGTTCCATTCGAAATGATTCCGAAACGCTTGGTTGTAGACTAAAGCAAGATTATCAAAATCCGTAAAATTTTCCGTGGAAAAGAATTCTACTCCATTCGGTCTTTTTTCTAAGATTTGGGTATCTAGCGTTTCTAGTTTCATGAGCCAACTATAATGAAATGGAAAAAATCCCCTGTTTTCTAAAATTTTATCGAAAGGGTTCAGTGTTCCGGCTGTAATTAGATATATCTTTGGGAATCTACTTTCTTTAGCCAATGTAATGCTTGCATCAATAACTATTTGAGGTAGAGATGATTTGAAACAAGTTGGAAGGATACTATACCAAATACTTGGTGTTTTTGCAGTCCTTCCAAAATCTGTGATTCCTGTAAACCCAACGATGTTATTCTGTGCATTCCTAAAACATAGAAAATGTTCAGGTACTCCTTCATCCTTTCCAAAATAAACATCTAATACATCATCATCCATTTCGATATAGGAATCTGGATTGGTGAATTTCTTCTCTTCGTTCCGAATCTTTAAAAAAGGCGCTCTTCCAATACTTTTATTCCATGTCGTCACAGAAAATTCATCAAAAGAATTTTTCTTCCCCATCCTTCAATACTAGGATTGTGCATTTTAAAATATATTTACGAAATTCAAAGATAAACATAAAAATAGCAGTACAGGTGGAAATATTGTGGGTTCTTATGATTTCTTGACAAATTGGGATGCAGAAATTACCTTTCATTTAAATACCCAACTATTATTCAAAGTTGGAGATCCAGAATTAATAATGGTGATAATGGAAAACAATTCATATTTGCGTCCATCTACTTACAAAAGTTATTTTAATAGGGTGTGAATATCCTTATATTGTGAAATTTACCAAGAAAAAAGTCATCCTCAGTGCAATTGGTCTTGTTATTGTATTAGGAGTAGCAACAGGATTACCAATTTTCTTCTATGCAAAAAGTAATCGTTTAACGGTCACGTTCATCTATCGCGCTGGAATTATGCTTGAACATAATTTCAAGCGTTTTTACATCGATCCATATGTTTTACTCGATAATTATGACAATAAACCAGCTGATGTTATTTTTATTACCCATTCTCATGAAGATCATATGAGTCCTTACGATATTGATAAGATTGGCAAGCCTAAAACCACGATAATTTGCCCTTCTTCTGTAGCACCATATGTGTTTTCCTATAATCCAATAACCGTACAACCAATGGATGAGGGGGTGGTCGAAAAAATTCCGTATCAGGCATTTCCTATGTATACAAACAATAGTGTGCATCCCATAGAAAATAACTGGGTGGGTTATATCCTCAATTTTAAAGGATTTACACTGTTTCATGTAGGAGATAGTGATTGTATTCCTGAGTATGCCCAACTTGAAGGTCAAATTGATCTTCTATTCCTACCTGTATACGATTCCTATAATATGATGGGACCTGCAGAAGTGAATCAGACAATTCATATGATCAAACCACGTTATGTTATACTAATTCATTACTTGACAACCGCGCGGGATTCATTTCTCAACAATTATGCCCCTTATCTAACAAATACAACAATTTTATCTCTTGAGCTAGGAGAATCTCACACTTTCAAAATCTCACAAGAAGTTTAAACTTCTATTCACACTTTTTCTATGTAAATAATAATAAAATATATCCTATGGCGATACTCGTCGAATTCACGATAAAATGAGACACAATCGTTGCTGTTGTATTTTTTGTTTTTTGCCATAACAATGGAATCAAGAATGAATTGAATAGAATTGTAGGTAATCGAAACCATTTATAGGCATGAAATACCCACCACAGCAATCCATGGATTAGCCAGGTCCATTTTTCATGCACCAATTCTTGTCGAGGATATAAATATCCACGGAAAAATAGTTCTTCTGCAAAAATATTCACCAATAAAACAATAACCATCATAATTACTTGAAAAATAGTAGGAGATACGAGTTCAGCATTCGCAGCAGCTTCAAAATCTCCGGGAATGGGAATATCAATATTTAGTGCCGAAATGAGATAATCGTTCAAAACTCCCATACCAATTGCTAAAGGAAATAAAGGGATTAATGTGATTAGTATCCATTTCCAATCATGTTTCGTCAATTTCTTAATATGAAATCGTTCGATGAATCTTTTCCACGTCGCAGGGTGAGAATTATCGGATTCATAATAGAATAACGCAAAAGCTGCGAAGAGAAGGGTCATTAATCCTGCAATAAAACTGAAAAAATACCCATTAACTATCCCAAATCGTCCTACCCATCGAGGAAATAATATATAATACATCGTTACCATCAAGATAGTAGCAGCAAAGAAGTAAAGAATACTATTCCAAAATTTTATTGGTTCAATCTTCATTTCAATGTTGGTGATTGGATTTGGTTCTGTCACATAGGGAACCAAAAATAGATTGCATTTTTTTGTTATGGTTTT
>JAEOUK010000061.1 GCA_016839385.1 Promethearchaeota archaeon | reverse complement strand
TGAATAAGTCAATAGAAAAAATAGAAAGTTTAGGAGCAACTACGATTGAAGTGTCAATCCCTCACTTAGAATACACTATTGCAACTTATTATTTATTATGTATGTGTGAAGCAAGCTCGAACTTAGCTAGATTCGATGGACTGAGGTACGGTAAAGGGAGTGATGATCTTTCCAAAGATGTTTATACGACCTTAAGTAGAACAAGGGGAGTTAATTTTGGACCTGAAGTTAGAAGAAGGATCTTTTTAGGTACTTACGCCCTTTCAGCAGGATATTATGATATGTTTTATATTAAAGCTTTAAAGGTTAGGTCATTAATTAAGAACGATTTCGTTAAAGCTTTTAAGAAATGTGATTCTCTTGTCAGCCCTACGATGCCCACGACTGCATTTAAGGTGGGATCTTTAATAAATGATCCTCTAGAGATGTATACCCAGGATATTCTAACATGTTCCGTTAATCTAGCCGGACTTCCAGCACTTTCGATCCCATGTGGATTTGACAGTAAAAATTTACCTATAGGTTTTCAAATTATCGGCAATTATTTTGACGAAAAGGGCATTTTAAACATTGGATATCAATTAGAACGGGAGTTAGGCATATACCGGAAGGTTCCACCTTTAAAACCAGGGGGTGGAACAACTGAGTAATCAAGATAATAAGGTTATGATTGGATTAGAGGTTCATATCCAATTAACTAGCTTAAAAACAAAGCTTTTTTGTAGTTGCAGTAATGATTATCGCGGTGCTGAACCTAATAGTCATGTGTGTCCAATATGTTTAGGTTTGCCTGGATCACTTCCAGTAGTTAATAGGAAGACAGTCGAATTTGCTACAAGATTAGCGTTAGCATTAGAATGCAATATCAATAACCAATTCTGGTTTTTTCGGAAGAATTACCACTATCCCGATTTGCCTAAAGGGTTCCAGATTAGCCAGTACAATAAAGCCGGGGGGAAGGCTTTTGGTGATAAGGGAAAAATTTCAATTAGATTAAATAATCACAAAAAAGATATTATTTTAAACAGAATCCATCTTGAAGAGGATCCCGCACGACTAGTTCACAAAGGTAGTATCGCCAGTTCACCGTTTACCCTCGTAGATTATAACCGATCAGGTGTTTGTTTAATAGAAATCGTCACAGATCCAGTGATTACCTCGCCAGAGGAAGCGAGAGAATTTCTAAAACAATTAAAATCAATCGTTCAATACACTGGAATTTCAAATTTAGATTTAGAAGGCTCTGTTCGAGTTGACGCAAATATTTCCATTAAAGGTCACGAGCGAAGTGAAGTAAAAAACATTAACAGTTTTAGAGAAGTTGAACGCGCATTAAGACACGAAATCATAAGGCAAAAAAACGCTATTAAACGAGGGAAAGTGTTAATTCAAGAAACAAGACACTGGGACGATAAAAGAAAAATCACGATTGCGTTACGATCGAAGGAATTTGAAGAGGATTATCGTTATTTCCCCGAACAGGATTTAGTTCCAATTGAAATCGATGAAGGATTTATACAAAGCGTAAAAGAAAGGCTTCCAGAAATGCCAAACGAAAGAGCTCTACGACTTCGCAGAGAATACATGTTATCTGAGTTTGACTCAGAAAATTTAGTGTTAGATAAGCGCATAGCAGATTTTTACGAAGAAGGTGCTAACGCAGATCCCTCCTTTGGTTCCAAAGAATATAAACAATATTGTAACTGGCTAATGAATAACATTTATGGATGGTTAAACGAACATAATGTCACAATTGATAGAACGAAACTCAAACCCAAACATATAGAAGATATAATCAAATACATAAGAGAAGGAAAAATTACATCAAAAATCGCCAAGAGTTTTGTAGATGATATGATGAAAGGGACATCTGTTTCTCAAATTATCAAATTAAGGGGTAAAATGCGACTTTCAGATGAAACCCTCATTGAAAGATATTGTAAAGATGTGATCGAAGAAAATCCGCAGATTGTTGCAGATTATCTTAAGAATGCAAAAGCTTTAGAGGCATTGATAGGTAGAGTCATGGCAAAAACCAAAGGGCAAGCCGATCCTGCGATATCAAGGAAATTAATGATGAAACTACTGAAAAAATAATTATAAAGTAGGGATATTGTATTATTTCTTATAGATGCTCTCGAAGAACTTCTACTGCTGCTCCTAATTTTAGATTAATTATGCCCAATTGTGCGTCAGTAGTGGCAATTATTGTTAAAATGTTACCTTTAATCTCAGAAAATAGAATTCTTCCCTTCGCACTTTCTATTATTGCGTTATAAAACTGCCCTTGTTCAAGTTCTTTTGTTGCTCTTTGAGAAGCTTTAAGGATAAGAGTAACCATAGCAGCAACTGCTTCTGGATCAACCCAACCAGGTAAAGCGCTGCCTTTTATCAACCCAAATTTCTCAATAATAGCTGCTCCATGGACTCCTTTTATCGTTTTTAGACTTTCCAGAACCTCCTGAATCCTTTCTTCACTCATTCAACTCATCTTAAATTTTGTATTTAGAATTAATAGAATAATCTTGTTATTGATATTTAAGATTTAATACTATTTAAGTATAGAAATTTTGATTTTGTAAAAAAAAAAGTAAAAAAATTAATATTAAATTTTTATAATTTTACCCCATTTATCAAGGAATATCGCGATAGCAGACATAACTACTATCATAATAATGAAAATTAATATGTCCATCTCAAACCCAATTATATCCGATATTAAAAATTCTAACACTACCGCTATAGCATAAATAATAAATGGAGATTTTCCGTAGCTATCTAGAATGAATATTGGTTTCCGTAGTTTTTTATCAATACCGATGAAAATAAATGAAAACAAAATTGTTGCTCCTAGACTAATTGATATATATGTTAAAGTTACTTGACGCTTATTTGGATACCACCCTGGCACCAACCAGAGCAACAAACCAGCCAATAAAGCTATAACACCAACAATTGCGTAAATTAGATACTTCTTTTTATCCGTATACGCTTTATTAAGCAGCATTACGTCCCCTAAGCATGTTGCGTAGATCATTATTGCGGAAAAACCAAAAATAGTTCCAAAAATACCACCGTGGATTGAGTTAATCGCATATTCTCTCCAACCACCGAACAAAAGCATAAATTGGTAAAAAACTATCATAAGTGTAGCTAAAATTGCACGGGGTTTAATTTTTAGCCACAAGAATGGTAAAGCAATTAAACCAACCAATCCAAGAGTAGGTAGAACATCCCAAATAATTATAAGAACACCACCTACTATTGTTATCATCTCGCCATGATCAATTAAGATTACTACTAATCCAAGAACTAGGATTATCCCATATCGTATGATCATATGCCTAACTGCTTTACTGACACCATCTCTTTCTTTTCTATGTGTAAAAGACAAGGGCATGAGCAAACCCATAATGAATATAAAAGCAGGAGCGCCTATATCGTAAATATTCATATATTCAACGATGGTTTGATTAGGAGGATGCGCGAGAAAAAATCGAGTGATATCCGATGCTTCTCTAATTGCTATTGGAAGAAACTCTGTAATAACAAGTAGAAGCATTATGAACCCTCTTGCGTGGTCTATCCAATAGTATCTTTTTCGCTCAGATTGAGTTTTTTCAATGAGTAAATCCTCATCACTCATATTTTATCAACTTTTAAAATTTTATTACTTATTATAATTGATATTTATGGTTTTATTCTATTTAAGTGTGAAAATTATTGAATAAAAATATTAACAACCCTATATTTTGGTAATTAGGTAATTAGCGAATGTTTAGACAAGCAATTAAAAGCGTTAAGACAAACCAAGATTTGTTAATTGGTGTTAGTGATCAGATTTGGGGATTTGCTGAACTAGGTTTGGAAGAGTTTAAATCGTCAAAAATACTAATTAAAACCCTAAATGAAGCGAATTTTTCTGTAAAATCGAATGTTGCGGATATGCCAACTGCTTTTTACGCGGATTATGGAGATGGCAAGCCTATTATTGGTGTTTTAGGCGAATTCGATGCACTTCCAGGTCTTAGCCAAAATACAAAACCTTATCGAGAAGTTTTAACTGAAGGCGCGCCAGGACACGGATGTGGTCATAATCTTTTAGGAGTAGGATCGTTAGGAGCAGTATTAGCAGTAAAAGAAGCAATTGATAGGGGAGTTGTTAAAGGAACAATTAGGTATTATGGCTGTCCTGCTGAGGAAAGATTTAATTCTAAGGGTTATATGATACGAGAAGGATTATTCGATGATGTAGATATCGCAATCACCTGGCATCCAGGAAATTTCAACATGTTAAATTTGATGACTTCTTTATCAGTTAATTCAGTTGTTTTTAAATTTCATGGACGTACCGCTCATGCAGCGGGAGACCCTCAAAATGGAAGGAGTGCCTTAGATGCTGTTGAGTTGATGAATGTGGGAGCAAATTATATGCGGGAACATATGATTTCTGAGGCGAGGATACATTATGTTATAACTCACGGCGGTGATGTTCCAAATGTTGTTCCCGGCGAAGCAGAAGTACACTATTTTGTACGTGCTCCAGAACGACATCAAGTTGAAGAGTTGTATGATAGACTCGTAAATATAGCAAAAGGAGCAACTTTAATGACTGAGACAACAATGGAAATCGACTTTTTAAGCGGTATGTATAATACGATGTATACTAAAGTAGTAAGTGATGTTATTTCGAGTTCTATGAGAGAAGTAGGGCCCCCAAAATTTGATAAAGAGGATATAGCCTTTGCAAATGAGCTTAAAAAATCAATACCAAAGGATTCTCTTGAAGGTTATTATAGGTTAATCCCTCCCGATATGATGGAAATGGCAAAAGCAATTCTAAGCCAACCCTTAAATAAAATAATAATCCCTCCAATGGGGAAGGGTAAGGTAATGCCAGGATCGACCGATGTAGGAGATGTATCTTGGAAGGTACCACTAGGAGAATTTGGAACAGCATGCGAAGTTATGGGTTCTCCAGGGCACTCATGGCAAAATGTTGCAACATCCGGAATGAGTATAGGACATAAGGGGATGTTAACGGCAGCAAAAATACTAGCGGTATCAGCTCTTAATTTCATGAAAAACCCAGATTTAGTTGAGGAAGCTCGTAAAGAACATGAACATATGCATAAAGATAATGTATATAAATCTCCACTTCCTGACGGATTAAAACCACCTCATAACAAGTTAAAAAACAACAATCCCGGGCTCAAATAGCATTTTGCAAAAGTAAGTGAAATTTAATTCACTTAGTGGAAATCAAAACACTTTTGGCTTTAAATACTATGTAGTTTTATTTTAAATTAGGTTTAAAAAAGAAACCTAATATAATTAATATATCTGGTGTAAAAAATAGTCTAAATATAGTATAGTGAAAAATATTAAATTGAAGGTGAAAATTGAAAATGGTAAGTATGTTTGCGAATATGATAATGAAGAAGATGGAAGTGCAAAAAGATTTCATTTTTGATATGAAGAATGTAAAGGAATTTAGAGTAGAATTTGAAAAAATGTTTTTAAAGATGAAGCCTGCAAAGGGTATAGCTCTCGAAGAAATTCAAATAGGAAATATTTCCGCAGAAAAATATTCGTTAAATTCAAAAAACTCAAATTCAAGGGTCATGTTATATTTGCATGGGGGAGGATATTTTAGCGGATCCTATATGTCTCACAGAAGGTTCGTATCGATATTGTGCAAAAAGTTACATCTTCATGCATATAGTATAAATTACCGACTTGCTCCTGAAGATCCATATCCCGCAGGTTTAAATGATGCTTTCTTTGCATATAAATGGCTATTAGAAGAGAAATCCATTCCAGCAGAAAATGTAATTATTATGGGTGATTCTGCTGGAGGGGGCTTGACTTTGGCTTTACTTCATCGAATTGGAATACAAAATTTACCTCAACCAAAAGCAGCTATATGTTTGTCGCCCTGGACTGACCTAACCTTGACTAGTGAGACTTTTAAGACGAAAGTGGAGGAAGATGTTTTTTTCAATGTGAAAAATATGGAAACTAGTGCTAAAGCTTATTTACAAGGGGATTCTCCGGAAAATCCGGAAATCTCACCTATCTTTGCTGATTTCAATGGATTTCCTCCAATATTTCTACAAGTGG
>JAEOUK010000029.1 GCA_016839385.1 Promethearchaeota archaeon | reverse complement strand
TCAAAAAAAACCAAGAAAACTTCAGAAAAATCGGAAAAAATACCAGTCGATATTCCTATTGAAGAAGATTTTGATGATTTGGATATAGAAGAGGAAGAAGAGGAAAGATTTTTTTATCGAAAACCGCCAAGTCGAAGAAAAAAGATATCAATTATCGCAGGGATTTTAGTAGGAGTTATTGTGTTATTGATTATTGGTTTGTATGCTATCCCCAAGTGGTACGGTCGAATTTCCCTTAATAATCAATTATATGGATTTAAAACAGAAATAGAAAGCTCCTATTGGAATTTTCTTGTACTAGATTATTGGTCTACCCGTTTTATTTTCAATAAAACAGGATTAATAGGTGCTTTATTGGGATGTGCTGTGTTTGGACTTGTTCCTGAGAAGAACATTTTTACCATAATAGCCGAACGAACTGGAAGAAAAGTTCTTGCATTGTGGAAAATTTATATCATTTGGTGGACTGCAGGATTTGTACTCTTTTATTTTGTGGGACAACTGATTGATTTTTTGTCTAAATTTAGTCTTGTTATATATATGGCAAAACATAGTGGTTTAGATATATCAATCGGAAATGCCTTTTCATCTTTTATTGTATTAAGAAATCCAGCTGACCTTGATATTGTTAGTGTTTTTGTATATTCAAACCTATATCGCCCAATAATCAATTATATACTCATTTTAGTTATTATACGGATTATATTGAGTATTATTTCTAATATCTTCTTGGATTTCAATTATTATAAAGTAGCCGCGAGAGTAAGTTTCATCATTGCTTTATTTTTTACACTAAACTTCTTCTCGATCCCAACAAAAAATTTCGACGGACTCAAGTTGATATTAGTATGGACAACGCCAATAGCAATGATTGGATTCGGGCTTTTAGGTGTAATAATCATTCTTTATTCTCGGTTTAGGGAAAATGTCGACAAATTTACACGAGTAGATAAAAAACGTACAATTATTGCTGGTATAAGTTTAATCGTTCTTCTATTAATTCCCGCAATTATCTCTATCCCCACTTCTGTGAAAATTAATAACGACCAAACAGTTTGGGAGGATAAGAAATGGGATACACAAATTGCACTGGAAAGAGAATGGACTATAGCAGCGGCAGGGCTAAACATTTTTAATGACACACAAGATATTAAGGATTTGAAAGAAACTGAAACGAGTAATATTGAAAACTCGATCAGACAATATGATAAGGAAGCTGCACTCTATCAAATGAACAGTTATGCACAAACCACCTTTGAAAGCATTGCAGACTCTGATATTGTATATGTCCAAGGTAAGGAATACTGGGTGGCTCCTAAAACTCTGAAATATGATACTTTTATAACTGGAGATAATATCAAAGAACATACAAACCAATATGATCATGTAGAGGGTTTTCTAGCAATAGATCCATTTACGGGTCAGTTAATTTCTAATAACACAGAATTTTCTTCAATTTTTGGTGTGAATAATTCACATCCAATTTTCTTTGGAGAGCATGAGTACAGATATACAGAGAAGAATGATGAATTAATTCAAGAATTCGCAGAATATGGTGCCTATAATGATGATATCTTGCTGAATACGAATTGGACAAATTCATTAGATGATTATAACTATACCTATGAGGGTATTGAAGACGGATCATTGAAAGGCTTATCTGCGTTCTGGATCACCTTAGGTATGGGTTTGACTTCATATGCCTTTGACAGCAGTATAGAAAAAGAGTTTCTAATCAATCGCAATGTAAAAACTCGAGTTTCAGAAATATTATTACCTGGATTGGCGCTTGATATTGATGAGAATGATCCTAAAAAAAGATCAGATCCATATCTCGTGTTTGATTATGATAATGGTGTGTTATATTACGCTCTATCCGTTTACACCAAATTGCCTCTAAAGAGTTATGCAAAAAGTGATCTAATAAGATATATTGGAACTATATTGTTGGATGTTAAATTAGGTACATTAGATTTCATTCTTAATCCACAAATTGATACTACATATATTAATTCAGATCCCACTTATCCGATCTGGAAAATCTATTTAGATGCATACCCATGGAGGTCAGTTGAATCATCTCAATATGTGAATTGGTTGAAGGAACAATTAAGATATCCAGAAGAGGTATTTGAATCTCAATTATCATTACAGTATAAATATCATGTTGATGATCCGAACACATGGAGAGGTGGATCTCAGTTCTATGATCGTCCTCCTGCACCTTCCGGAGATTTATTCTATGTTCGATTTGATCTTGGAGAAGGAGATGGTTTAGAGTTTGTGGGAATAGATCTTGTTCAAAGAATTGGAGCAAACGCAACAACACTTGCTGGAATGTATGTTCTAAGGCATGGGGAACATTTTGGTGATGTTCGGTTTTACAGCGGTATTGAAATAGGACAAACTAATATGATAGGACCTAACACTGCAAAAAATAGTTTGATTGCTGCTGCAACTAATGATCTTGTACTAATCGATAAAGAAGATTATGGAAATGTTCTCTTATACCCGCTAGGAACTTCTCTCTATTACTTCGTGCCTGTCTATTCTACAAGCACGGATAACCGATTTCAAGTGTTGAAAATCGCAGGATTTGTAAACGCATTCAATGCTCTTGACGTAGTTTATGCGGAAAATGCTGAAGATGCGTATGCTCTTCTTAATTTGAGCATAACCGAAGAATTACAAAGTGGAAACGTTACATTAACTTATGAAATGGATGATACAACTTTGGAAAACGATATTTTGTTGGATATTTATGTCAAATCCAACGATCTAAACTTTACAGGTCTTCCGAAAAATGTACAAGTTAATATTTCTGTTGAATCTGACATAATCGAAATTTTCCGACCTGGAGTCTCCTATCTAGAAAACTCAACATTTAATTGGGGATTAGGAGAAACTGGTATGAATTTTACGATATTTGATGTATCACTAAATCCATTAGAAGGATTTTCCACAACCGTGAGATTGTCAGCAGATCTTGGGAGTTTTTACTCTGTGACAATTCGATTTAAAGTAGTTCTTATTGTTGATGGAACCACCTACGAACCTGACTTCTATGAGTTCGTTACGTTTTACAAATAATAAAGAGTTTGGATTGAAATTAGTATATATTTTTTTTTACTTTTTTTTTAAAATCGTTTTGGTTCGACAGATTAAACAAAAACAGTTCAATAATTTTTTCAGTTTATAGAACTGCGTGATTCTATATGTAATTCTTGCATTGCAATTTTAGCCTTAACATCATGAGATTTTCAATAGACTTAAGCAAGAATTTGAGTAAATCGTCTTTCAGATAATAATAATTGTTATTTAATGACTCCAGATGCACGATTAAAATCAAAAAGTATTTGGAAACGATAATAATGTTATAATTTATAGTTTGTTTTACCTCTACTCATAAAATTTAACTACGGATTTGCTTCCCAGAATCCATAATGTACTGAGAATGACGAGAACTGCGATTCATTAACTTCATTATCTAAGCTAAAAGGCGTTAACACAGTACCGTCATTGCATGATAAAATAAATGCATTAATGGACTTGTTTTAACTAGCAACATTTACAGTCAAAAATGTATTCTTTTACTTTGCAAATATAGCTTATGGGATTTTCTAAGTGGTTTTTTGACCGGTTAAATTTGAAAAACTGAAAATATATTTACCTAAATGAACGCTTACAAAATTAAAAAAAATAAAACCAATTTGAAGTTGACTATTTTGTGATTAAGGCAACTCTGTATGGATACAAAGTTGCAGTCATAACTCCCTCCTTCACCGCAGGATCTGAATTCATATAATTTCTTGCAGTTTCAAATGAAATTTCTCTAAAAATGACAATTCCGAATTGTGTTTCGTCTTTATTGAGAGTCCTTCCTGCTAAAATTACTTTTCCACTTTTCGTATCTTCTTTTAACCTAATGAAATGTTCAGACACAATTGTTTCCTCTTTTTCAGTCCAAGCATTATCATCCAATAAATCTGGTCGAAGTTTTAATATATAAACGAATTCTTCCATTTTGTTCATCTACAATGCATTTATTATTTTATTTTGAGAAGTGAGGACTCCATTCATAATACTTTCGAAAACTTCTTTCACTCCTTCAGCATTCTTCGGTAATGAACGCTTAGAATTAATCAATGCTAACAATATCTCGTTAATTCCGCGTAAAATCATATCGGGGGAATACCAAGGTCTTTTAGAACCCCACCACTGAGTACAGGAGTGTAATCCCCGATCTAAAAAATTTCGTGCGTTTTTATAAATTTCTTTTTTTTCCTTACTCATTGATTGCTCATATTTCGCCGCTAAATGTACAGCTGTAGTAGCGAACATAATTAAACGATAAAGTTCTACATGGAGATCATTTCGTCGGTCTAACCATAACGGAAATGGATTATTTTCTGTGATGTCAAAGTCCATTGTAGACCAACTAGAATCTTTAGGTATTTGGGGTTGGTCTTTTGGGTATTTATCAATAATTTCGGAAATAGTGCACATTTGAATATCATCTCGATATTCAAGTGTTTGGAAAAGTGGTTTGAGAAATTTCTGAATGCCCTCCTTGACATGATGGCCAAAAGTTTCTCCATCCATTGCCAGTATAATGTAATAATCTTGGTCTGTAGCCCTGTATTTCAACCGTTTTACAAAATGGTCAATCGAATTAATTTTATTAAAACCAATATCATTTGAAATGATATCATCTCGAAAAATCAGTTTCAAAGATGTCTCTGGATGAATAGATACATAATCAGTGGGAAATTTTGGAAGAGTATTTGCTATTCCGGACATGATTATCCAATCGAATCCCATTTTTCGAATGGGTCCATATATTTCTTCACTTACTGCCATTTCTGGTGGAAAAAATCCTCTAGGGTAGTAATTACCAAAAAATCGTTTATTGGTCTCATTGTTGAGTTTTATCTGTCTTATAACTTCTGGTTCTGGCAATAATGGTAATAAGGGGTGAAATTTTCCCGACCCTGTATATTCTATTTGTCCTTTGTTTGCTAAATTAGCAATTGAGTTAATTATATCTTGGAATCCATAGTCGTCTAGCTGTTCTGTTAAAGTTGCGTTAATATTGAGAGTGATTTTTGCTAATGGGTGATTTTTTAATGTTTGTAGCATTGGTCGGTAACTTTCATCTACAACTTGTTTGAGAACGGGTGGGATTTGCGTGGGGGGTTGGTAAATATGGAATAAAAAAGCAAAATGGATTGTCATGGTTATAAATCAAGAAAGGCATTCTTTCTTTTTATATTAAAGTCTATAATTTCAGGATTTTCAGTTCCATTTAAGTGCACAGATAAATTAAGATCATCGCTGTACACCACACTTATCTTATGTAAATTCTTATCATTAGATATAATCTCTTTATATTTGACTCGCAGCTTATTATCGGGTTGAAAAATACGTTCTGTAATATTTTTTTCTCCTGAAATGACTTTTATTGGTTTATGTTTTAAGTTTATTTCCAGTATATTTCTACTTCCCTTGTAATGAAAACCAGAAACCGAATATTCAATT
>JAEOUK010000338.1 GCA_016839385.1 Promethearchaeota archaeon | reverse complement strand
GATTGTAGTATCTACCATTGTTTCCCCAATGGAAGAAATTATAGGCGACCCCAATTTTTTCCAACCCCCAACCAAGTCCCCAAAAGACCTTGTCATTTAGCGTAATTTGGTCAGGAGGTTTGGCACCTATATCGCTCAATCCTGCATCATTGGCAGGTACTAAGGGTGAAAGCATATGTTGTATCATATCTTCTTTTAGATAATATCTCTGTTTAGGGTGCCCCGTCATCAAGCTAGTTATAAATTTCGCATAATCTTTAGCGGTGATAAACAGAGAACCAGTGGCAGACGGATATTCGGGTTTCCAAGTTATATTCGTTTTATCTTTTAAATAGCCAAACGCAGCAATATCCTCATACTCTGGTTTCCAGACAAACCCTGCATCTTTGAATCCAAATTTACTCGCTATATATTCCTGAAATATCTCATCCAGATTCATTTGTGTAATTTCTTCTAAAACCTTCTGTAAATATACGAAACTTTCATTTGAATAGGAAAACCTTTCACCAGGCGTAAAAAAAATGTTAGGACTATATCGTGTTTCTCCCCAAGCGGGAAATCCAGTAGTGTGAGTTAAGACATGCTGTGTCGTAATCTGTTTTAATAGGGGTTGATGATCTAAATAGGGTTCAGGCAAATAATTCTGGAGGGGTTCATCCAAAGCTAATTTTCTCTCTTCACAGAGTTTTAAGGTTAAGAAAGCAACTACAGGTTTCGCTATTGATGCAGATGCAAACAGAGTAGTTTTGGTGACAGGAATATTGCGTTCTATATTTTGTAAGCCAAATGAGCCATCCCCTACTACCTTCCCATCTCGGATTAATGCAAATGCTAACCCATGAATCTCAAAGGAATCCATTAATTGAAGAATTTTCTGTTTAAGCTGTTCAATGGTGTGAGTATAAGCCTCAGTCAACTGCATCACCTAGTTGGTTTATATAACAAAATGGAGAAATAGAGGTATATAAATTCAGCTTCCAATTTTACAGTCTAGTACACCTTTGGTAGATTCCATAATCTTCACTTTTTTGTATTTTATCGGAGCTCGCACACCTAATTCGGTTTGCAAACAATAGGAATATTAACCAAATTCGATAGAGATTCTCAACTAGGTCTCTTCTATCATATTCACGACAATTTTTCTCAAGTAAGTACTCATACATTGGGGGAAAAGTGTTCTAGAAGTAGTTATGGGGAGAAGCGTCCCTAATCCTTTAAATACGTATTAATAATTAGGTACTTTGAAGAAAAATGGTAAAAAATACTAGTCAACAGCGAAGACAACGACAAGAAATACACAAGAAAAATAAAAAAGAAAATGTGAAAACGGAAACAAATACATTCAAATCCCAGGATGAAAATAATTTCCCAGTTGAAAGTATGTCATTTACTGAAGAATTGAAAGAAGTTCTCAAACATCGTGGAAAATTTGATCCATGAGTGCACTCAATATTGATGTAATATTCCTAAAAGATGAAAAGAATACCTTTTTAATTGGCGCGAGGAGTTTTATCTTTTTTTTCGATAATGGCGACATATTGGGCATCATCTGAATCGATAAATTTTCGAACTTGCCATCCTGTTTCATTTAAAATCTCTTTCATTTCTTTTTTGGATACCATAAGCCAATCAAACCATTTCGTCGCATATTTCCCAAATCTTACTCTACAGTATAATTGACCGCTCATTCGATTGTTCTTTCTATTGTGCTCGTAATATTCCAAATAGTCGGGATTCTCTGTCTTATAAGGATCCCGGGTCTCTGTTATAATAATTGAGTCATCCGAGCTAATATCATGTAATTTTTTAAGCAGTCGATGTGCTTTATTAAAATCCCCGAATATGCTGAAATTACATCCCATCATTACAATGGTATCAAATGAGTTCAGTTCAGATATTGCTTGGTCTATTGACATGACTTTAGCTTGTTTTACTCCTCTTAATTTACATATTTTTATCGCGAGAGGAGAGATATCAATTCCAAGCACATCAAATCCCTTTTGTTGTAAATATAAGGTATGTCTTCCAGCTCCACACCCAATATCCAACGCTTTTCCCTTCACATATTCCATGGCTTTTTTTTCGTGCTCATCCCACTCTTCATACTTTAGGAAATATCGTTTCGGTTCAGTAGAAGATGCAATGATATACCCGTCGTCTCTTTCCCATATCTCATTGACCTCATGTCCTTGATAATATGCCCACATTTCTTGACCAACTGCGTCTTCACTGGGATTCATTAAACGTGACTCTCTCATACTGTATTGTTCTTTATTGTTTTTTATATAATTAAAAACCAAAGGATGGAATTAATAATTTTTCCAATGTAGAATGGAGTATACTATGCTCTTGTTGACTAAAATGATTTAGTGGCATATACATTTTTTTATTTTCAGTTCTGAAAAGATAATCCAAAATTTACGTTTTTGCAACGACAAATCCAATAACTAAGCAAAGCATTGTGATAAAAAAGCAACAGGCTACCGCACTAAGAGATTGGAATACTTTCCGATTGAAACGAGTTTTTTTCTTCATATCACCTCATAATAGCGAAAATCTAAAATATAAATGTATGGGAAAAAGTACCCACAACGTAATACAAAGTAGAACTTTTCCAATATAATACTTGATTCACTCAAATCCTATACCATATTCATCTAAAAAACTTGTATGTCTTGAAATCCAGATTATAACACATCAACTAGCAAAATTCGATCGGGATATTTTTTCTATAAGGATGTGAACACACAGATAAAGTAGCGGATTCCAGAAAAGAAAAAGATGATAAAAGAAAATGTGTAGATCATTTTTTAAATAGGAGCGTTCTACTGATGTGTATCTCTAAAAAATAGAAGTGATCAATATGAAGTTGGATAAATTGAAGTTAGGAACGTTTTTCATGAATTTTATGGGATGTTATATCTTTGTAATGGGATTACTGATGATTATTGTAACCGATATCATGTTTATCAGTGATTTTGGGGTATATACTGGGACGACGTATGCACAATATCTTGTATCAGATCCATTGTATGCCGAAATATTCATTCTCCAAAAGAAAGTAATGGGATTTATGATATGTGGTATTGGGGTATTGGCATTATTTGTCATCCAAATGGGGTATAAAAAAGGGAAAAAGTGGGCTTGGTATGCACTCTTAAGTGTAGGAATTATCGTATGGGGGACTTTCATCGGATATAAAATCTATATTAAATATTACGGCGGTAGTATGATTACATTTGTTGTTGGTTTTGTTTTGCTTATTCTCGGTCTAGTTTTTCCTGCTAAGGAAATTTTGAAAAAACAACATGATTAGAGGAATCTATCATGATAGTGCAAATAAATAATCATTTATCTATCATTTATCTAACATTTATCTGGTAAAATAAATATCCCTGAAGTGAATAAGCATGAACTGGCTTCCAATATTTGAAATTACATGGTTAGGAGGATGGATCTACTTCATTGTTTATGCAATGGTCTTTTTTATTACACTTGGTTCATGTTCGAAGGAGGTTAGAAGAAGATTATATGATCGATCATTACTGGATAGGAGGACTATTATTCTAGCAACTATTGGAAACAGTTTCTGGTTAGGAAATATAGTACTGATTGTATTTGGAAAATTAACAATAGGCAGTCTGGAATTCATACTAGGAACCGTAATATTCATCATCGGTCTGGTTTTACTTGAGATTTCAGTCCTATCTTTTCGAAATAAACCTCTGGATACACCTATCACTAAAGGGATCTACACTATTTCAAGACATCCACAGATGATTTCGTTATACCTACTGTTTCTTGGAATGATTTTAGTAGTGGGAACATGGATTGGTTTAGGATTTCTATTAGTAACAATAATATTCTCTCATTTCACCATATTAGCAGAAGAAGATATACTAAAGAGGCAATATGGAGAATCATATATTCAATATTGCAAAAAAGTCCCCCGTTATTTCCTTTTTTCCCTTAGTCATCCACAATAATGGCAGATTTTTTTGTTTTTTTTTTAGTTCTTTTTGAACGACCAATTTGATTAGTATGGAGAATGTTAACGAAATCCATAAGTAGTCAACATACCGATTAGTCCCTAATGAAGAAGATAGTGTTTTATTCTTTTTGCTTTCTCTGTATTTTTCTGTATATGATCCCAGTGCAGGCTAATAACATCCCAGATACCCAGATCATAGGACATTTTGCACCAGAATTAACTCCAGGCTCCAATTTTACCTGGAAAGTGAATGAATGGTTTAATATGACTGACTGGATTAATCCGGGATCAAATTATGTACCGAAACCTGGAGACTTATGGACAATGACGATTCTGGGAGAACTCCCTTTCATACCATTAAATTCAACATGTACTTGGAATATTTCGGAGTGGGATGTTGATACTTTCAATTTTCCGAGTATGGATACGCTTCAGTTTAATATTTCAAGCCACAGTTTTATAGAAGTATTCGGAAAAGATGCTGATAACGGATATAATTGGAAAATGGTGAATCAGCTGTTCTTACTTCCTTACACAGTGGAATTTGAGAATGGCGATTCGGAATATTTTGGAAAATTTTGTGAGGCTACCTTTGGTGGTGTGGAGGTAGATGTTGAATGTGCTATAGGTTCCACTC